>CAZIMM010000016.1:20542-32561 GCA_964540415.1 uncultured Eubacteriales bacterium | reverse complement strand
CATCAACAACAGGAACTGTAACGACTATGAGGGGAATCAGCGCGAAAACATCGGCTGCGGAGAGCTGAATTCCGGACTGTTCGCGGCATGTCTGCGCCGGGGAGATGTCAAGGGAATATTCTGCGGTCACGACCATGTCAACGACTTTACAGGTGATTATTGCGGCATCATGCTCGGCTACGACGGCGGGATGGACTACAACTCATATCAGCACGACGACATCCGCGGAGCGCGTATCTTTGAGCTCGATGAAAGCGAGCCGGAAAAGCTCAACACCCGCATGATCCGTGTGCGCGACCTTCTCGGCAGTGCCGGCGACAAAACCATTACAGAATAATCCGGAGGATTTTTATGAAGCTCGATGACAAAACCGCCGTCCTTTTTGACCTTGACGGCACGGTGCTTGACACTCTCGGCGACCTGACAGACAGTCTCAATTTTGTTCTCACCGAAAACGGTCTGCCGACCCACACAAAGGAGGAAATCTGCGGTTATATCGGTGACGGTGTGCGCAAGCTTGTTGAACGTGCACTGCCATGCGGCATTTCAGCACAGCTTGCCGACAAGGCTCTCGAAGAATTCAGAATGCACTATTCGCAGCACCTGAAAGTGAAAACAGCACCCTACGCCGGAATAGTTGAGCTCATGCGTGAGCTTTCCGGGCGCGGGTGCCGCCTTGCAATTGTGTCAAACAAGCCGGATTACGCAGTGCAGATTCTGAGCAAGGAATTTTTTGACGGTTTGATAGTATTTGCGGCGGGAGAAAGCAGTGAATATCCGCGAAAGCCCTCTCCCGAATGCATCTACTCAGCGCTGAAAAGACTCGGATGCGACAGGGAGTATGCAATATATGTCGGTGATTCCGAGATTGACGTGCAAACGGCACAGAACGCGGGCATACGCTGTGTGAGCGTCACATGGGGATTCCGCAAAAAAGATTATCTGCTTGCTCACGGAGCTGTCAATCCGATTGACTCTCCGGAAGAATTCCTGCCCTTATTTGATTGATGAAAAATATTTTCTGATGAAATAAAGAGGAGTGCTGCTCCAGCCGTGGCAATAGCTCGCTGTCAGATTGTTGCCGCAGAAAGTGCTGCCCGGCTCGTTGGGGTCAAAGCTTTCCCAGAAGCAGTCTGCCCCGAGAGTCACCATTTTGCCCCAGTATTTTGCACATTTGCCCATCGCCTTGAGGCTCTGGCCGCAGTTGATGAGCGCCTGGATATAGTGGTGATACATATACGGAGTTCTCATCGGGAACCTGTCATCCAAAGCGTCGAGCTTATCCATAAGCTCGGCGTTTTCTTCATCGGTGAGCACCTTTGCAAGCGCCATCCAGACCTGTGAAGCCGGTGCGGCATCGCCGCTGTCCGGAGAAACGAACACTCCCCTTTCGGCATCAAACATATGCTTCATTGCAGCCGTCGTAAGCTTCTCAACCCTTGAGCGAAGTTCACGCGAGGTTTCAAGCTCGCCGAGCACAACGCTCAGCTCGGCACACTGCTTAAAGGTGTAAATCGCCACTCCCTGCAGTGCAACTGTTTTGTCAAGCCCGGCGCACCAGTCGATAAAGCAGCCGTTTTCGCGGATAATACCGTTTGAGTCTGCCAATGCATATGCAATTTCGGTTTGGCGCAGCGCCGTCGGGAAAAGCTCACGAAGCAGGTCAATATCCTTGGTGTGCTTGTAATAATCATACAGCACGCTGATATAAAGCAGTGAATAATCCAGCAGCCGCCACGGGTCGTTTTTCATTTTCGGCACGGTGTAAACACAGCTGCTCACCTGACCGTCCTCATGCGTCAGCGCCGCAAAAAGACAGAGGCAGCGCCTGACGAGAGCGGTGTTGTCATAGCTCTGGTAATTTGCCAACGCCTCCAGACGCAAATCTCCCATCCACAGCCGTCTGTCACGCTTGGGGCCGTCCTCAAAAACATCCTGCATACAGTTTTTCAGCGTCCTTGCCGCAACAGCGTCTATCGCAACGATATCACTGTCTGTCATTGCTGGAAGCGGCTGAAGCTTTGAAACATCCGCCGAGGTTACATTTGTGCAAAACATACGCTCAAAGCGGACTTTGTAGCTGACTGTTCCGAGGATTTCAATATAGACATAGCGGAAGGCGTATCTTCTCGGAAGCCTGACCGAGCACGGAACAAAGTCAAGATTGATTATCTCCTCCTGTCTCCACGTGCTGCTCAGTCCTTCTGTGATTATCTCATCTCTCCGCCCGATTTCAACAGGCATTTCCGCAAAAATGAAACGCAGGCGCAGCGGGCTGTCCGCACGCTCGCAGGTTATGCGCACATTTAAATAGCCTACGCAGTGCGTACCGAAATCGAGAGTGAAGGATTCCCCGGCACCATATTCGTTTTCGAGCACTGCCGCCGCGCTGTCAAGCGGCTGCACAAGATAACCGTGCAGTGCTTTCGCCTCGGGCGCGATTGTAACGGCACTGACCGGCTGAACCTCACATTCAAAAATCTCGGGTCTGCATTCAACAGCCTTAGCACGAAAATCCATTTTTTACACATCGCCCTTTCGTATATGTACATCGACCTGCGGGTAAGGAATAGATATAGAATTCTCATCAAACGCCGCCTTGACAAGTGAGTTCATCTCATATGTCAGAGGCCAGTAATCTTCATTTTTGCACCAAACGCGCAGAGTGAATTCTATCGCGCTGTCGCCGTGACCGCTCATGAAAACAATCGGCGCGGGATCGTCGAGAATGAACTGATTATTCATGGCAATCCCGAGCAGCACAGACTTGACCTTTTCAACGTCGCTGTCGTATGCAACGGCGTAAACAAAATCGTCGCGTCTTGTGGGGAGAGATGAAACGTCGACAATTGTCTGATTTGAAATTATGCTGTTCGGAATATGCACTTTTTTGTTATCGGGCGTTACAATTTTGGTGTAAAACAAGTTTATTCCCGTTATCACGCCGCTGTTGTCCCCCGCCTGAATGAAGTCTCCGACTACGAAGGGCTTAAACACAAGAATTACAAAGCCGCCCGCGATATTTCCGAGACTGCCCTGAAGCGCAAGACCCACGGCAAGACCTGCCGAGCCGATCAGGGCGACCATTGAGGTTGTGGGAATTCCGAGCAGAGCTGCGACAGAGATAATCAGAATGATTTTCAAACCGATGTTTGTGAAGCTGCGGGCAAAAGATGAAACAGTGGGGTCGGACTTTGAAATTTTGCTGACCTTCATCTTGTTTGTCAGCTTGCCGATGAGCTTAAACCCGACAATCAGTATGAGAATGCCGAGAACAATCTTCAAACCCATGCTTGTGCAGAACTCAACGAGACTACTGATTGCGCTGTCGAGCCATGTTGCAACATCCTCTCCGGTTTTTTCAAGTGAGCTTGCTGCGTCTGTTACAATGTTATCCATACAAATGCATCCCTTCAAAAGAACTTATAATATTATAACAAATAGTTATATATGTTTCAACATTTTTTGCCAAATTCATTTTTACGGTTTAATGCATATGGAAAAACATTCAGCTCTGCAAGCGTGATAAACGCAGCTTGACGGCGAAAAAATAAATAGGGGGGTGAATATGATGTCCGAAGAAAAGAAAAAAAGCAAGAAACCGGAAAAAGAAATCATACCGGAATATCTCACATTTTCTCTCGCCGGAGCCGAAAAGCTCAAGGAAGAAACAAACGCACGCATACCGTCCGTTGAGGAGGTTGCAGAGGCAAAAAGCTGGGTTGACTACAACCAGAAATAACGGAATAATCGGCGGATTGCTGTTTAAAATATAACACGGAGGTGAGAAAATGGATAAGTGTGCGAATAGCTCAATCAGCTGCACTGTTAACAACTGCAAGTTCCACTGCGGCACTCAGGAGTACTGCTCGCTCGATAAGGTCTTCATCGGCACTCACGAGTCGAACCCCACAGTCCCGCAGTGCGTTGACTGCCAGTCCTTCCAGACGAAATAAAACGCCAAGTTAAAAAAAATCTGTTGCTTATGGACTGTGTCCGAAAGTGCAGATAAAATTGAATGAGCATACCCGGGCAATCAGTGCACCGGATATGCTCATTTTTCAGTGAACGAACAGGTTTCCGCCGTGGCAGTCGATTCCGACAATGAGCGGGAATTCTTTGAATTCGATTTTTTTCACGCTCTCACAGCCGAGTTCTTCAAATGCAATGACCTCGCATTTTGAAATGCACCTTGATGCAAGTGCACCCGCGCCGCCGATTGCACAGAGATAAACCGCGCCGTTTCTTTCGATTGCTCTGCAAACTTCTTCGTTTCTTCCGCCCTTGCCTACCATTGCGGCAAGCCCTCTGTCCAGCAGCTTCGGAGTGTAAACATCCATTCTGGAGGATGTTGTAGGCCCGCAGCTTCCGATTGCAAGGCCGGGCGGAGTCGGAGTCGGGCCGGCGTAATAAACGCACGCTCCGTCAAGATCAAACGGCAGCTTTTCGCCGGTTTGAAGCATTTGGACAATTTTTTTGTGTGCCGCGTCCCGGGCGGTGTAAGCAACTCCGGAGAGGAAAATTCTGTCTCCGGCGCTGAGGAGTGCGGCACGCGACTTGATTTCCGAGGTGTCAATATGTAATTCCTTCATTTGTGCCCTGCCGTTCCCTTTCCAAAAGCAGATTTTTTCAGGCGTTTTCATCGTCGGCGTTGAGATAATAGTTTACAATGCAGTCAATCGCTGCTGAGATGTCTGCAGGCGGTTTTGAATCGAATTTTTGCGCCGGCTCAGGACGGTCCATCCCGAGCTTGCCTTCAAGCTCGCTGATTTTTTCGTCTTTTTCGGCAATCTGACGTCTGCACTCGGCAAGTTCACCCAGCACAATCTCAATATAATCAATCACATCTCTCTTTTTAAAGCCTCCGAATGCGGCGCTTTTAAAAACATTTTCGTTTTCCAACGAATTATCCCCCATCTTTCAGAATTGCGCGGAAAACAGAATCTTTTCCACACCCTTGGCAACAGTATAGCAGTTGCCGGAGCTGTCCGACATGCACAGTTCACCGGTGCTGCCGTTCTCACTGTATCCGATAAAGGCAAGCCAGCCGTTGTCCGTCTGGGTAACCGAGCTGTCGATTACATTGTTCGCAAGCTTTTGAAGCTGAGTGCCGTTCTCACTTTTGAAGGCCAGATAGACCTCTGCGACTGTACCGTTACCGATTGTGCTCTCATCATAAATTCCGACAATTACATTGCCGTTTTCAAGCTTTACGAGCCTGTCTGCGTTTTCGAGGAGCACGCGGCTTCTCCCACCGCTGAACAGGCGCAGTCTGACCGTTCCGGAATTGCTTCTGTCGAGCACAAGGATATCATCCCCGAGCGTGCAGCAGCTGATGACGGAGGATGACACAAGGACACTGTCCGTAACACCGTATTCCTCGATTTCGGAAACATAGAGCTTGTATTCGTCCTCAGCAGTCTCCGGCTTCATAATCAGGAACTTTGTTGATGACTCATCAAAGGAATAGAGATATCCTTCGGTTTCGGCGTCAACGTCAAGCATCAGCTCATTATAGGTTCCCGAGGAGGCGGACGAAAGCGATACTCCCTGCACTGCCGTTGCCTGCGAAACAAGGGAGGAGGCATATTCCGCCATCTCCTCCTCGGTGTAATCCGACGCAAGCTGTGCAATATCCGACATTTTCACGGTCACCCAATCTGTGTTTTCGCCGACTCTGCGATACAGCAAACGCGCTGTTCCCCTCGGAGCTGTCGCAAGCGCTCCGGAGGCGCTCATTGCCGCACTGATTTTTTGCGTTGAACCGTTTGAATAAACAAAGCATTCAACGGGGTTTACTGTGTCCGTTTGCGCGAGAGCGTTCGAAAACGCGCTGCGAATAAGGTCTCTTTTTTGCTTTGCTTCATATTTTTTTACAGCCTCGTTATAAGCCGAGGTGTCCGTTATCTCGTATTTGAAAATGATTCCGACATAGGTTTTGTAATCCTCGATATCCGGCTCTGTCATGGTAGCGTCAGACACAGCCATATCGTCATTGAAAACACTGTCTTTATTTATATCCGTCTTTGCGGGTCGGTAAAAATAAAGGTTTTCTCCGACATACTCATCAAAGCAGACCGTCTGCACATGTGATGAAATGCACTTTGCTTTCAGATTGCCGTCAAGCCTGAAAAGTGACACTGTTCCGCCGGTGCTCTCGGGCTTCAGATAGAACATCTCGAAGCCGTCGAAATTAAAGGTGTGAATTTCGCTGACATTGTCATCAATTTTCACCGGTTTGCTCTTAGTGTCTGAAATGTCAAGGCGGAAAAGGCTTTTGCCGGAGGTTGCGCTCGCACAAGTGTAAACCATTGATTCTCCTCCCGGAGTGATCACACAGTCAAACACAAGGCTTGCAATCTCGGTTTGAATACCCTTTTTGAGGTTATAAAGGAACAGTCTTCCGACGGTTCCGCCCTCCGGTTTTATGAACCAGCACAGCTTCCCGTCATTGCTTATTCCGAAGCTTTCTCCGACATCCTTGGACACAAGCTTCGGCTTTGAATAAACCCTGCCGCGCCTGATTCCGACCTCACAGGAATACAGGTTCAGGCTGCCCACAGAGCCGTTTGAAAGCAGCACTTTCTTTGTGAACAGCAGTGTGTCGCCGTCTTCTGACAAGGCGGCGGCGGTTACTCCTGTCTGAACCTTGTCGCTGACCGCCTCGGAGTAGCCGAAATAAAGCGAATCGTCCTTGATATAGAATACAGCCGCGTTGGCTTCGAAGTTCCCCTGAGACGGTACGTTGTCACGCAGAAAGACAAAAGCCGTACACGCCACCGCAACAATAAAAATTGTTGCGGCGGCAATGACGGTGATAATCTTAACCTTGCCGGTTTTATTCGGATTGCGCTGCGAAAAACCGTTCATTAAACAACTCCCGAAAAAACATTCGACATATCAACAGAGGATGTTCAGTTCTTCTTAAGGTCAAGTGCAATCTTAACTTTTGCTGCAATAGTGTCGCTGTCGAGTCCGTAGAGCTTGAGCACCTCAAGCGCGGGTCCCGAGGAGCCGAATGTATCCATAACTCCCACGCGAACTACCGGCACCGGTACACTTTCGCAGACAACCTCAGAAACTGCACCTCCGAGGCCGCCGATGACCGAATGCTCCTCTGCGGTGACAATTGCCCCTGTTTTCTTTGCACAGTCAATCACAAGCTCTTTGTCAAGCGGTTTGATTGTTGCCATGTTTACAACACGCGCGGAAATGCCCTCGCCTGCAAGCTGTTCAGCCGCCTTAAGAGCCTCATTGACCATAAGACCGGTTGCAATAATTGAAACATCGCTGCCGTCTTTCAGAACGTTGCCCTTGCCGATTTCAAATTTATGGTTCTCGTCAAAGAGTCTCGGCACTGCAAGCCTGCCGAAGCGGAGATAAAACGGTCCGTCTGTCTCTGCTGCGGCAAACACCGCCTGCCTTGCCTCAACATCGTCGGCGGGGTTAATGATAGTCATGCCGGGAATAGTGCGCATGAGGGCAATATCCTCACAGCACTGATGGCTCGCGCCGTCCTCACCGACGGAAATGCCTGCGTGAGTTGCGCCGATTTTGACATTGAGATGCGGATATCCGATTGTGTTTCTGACCTGCTCGAACGCTCTGCCCGCCGCGAACATGGCAAATGAGCTTGCAAACACGGTGTAGCCTGTGGTTGCGAGGCCGCCGGCAACGCCCATCATATTGGACTCGGCAATTCCGGTGTCAAAGAATCTGTCGGGGAAAGCTTCCCTGAAACCGACTGTTTTGGTTGCCTTCGCGAGATCTGCATCGAGAACAATAACCTTGCTGTTGACATTTCCGAGTTCCACGAGCGCTTTACCGTAAGCGTCACGTGTTGCGACTTTAATTACATCACCCATTTCACTGTTCCTCCAAATTCCTGAGTTCTTCCTCAAGGTCTGCCATCGCCTGCTGATATTGCTCGGCGTTCGGAGCAGAACCGTGCCATGAGCACTCGTTCTCCATGAAGGAAACCCCTTTGCCCTTTGTTGTGCTTGCAATTATCGCGGTGGGCTTTCCCTTAAAATCTCGTGCAGCCTTGAACGCGGCATCCAATTCGTCAAAATTGTCTCCGCACACCTCAATGACGTTCCAGCCGAAAGCCTTGAATTTTTCCGGAATCGGGTATGGTGAATTGACCTGTACGATTGTGCCGTCAATCTGAAGATTGTTGTTGTCAATCACGGCGACAAGATTATCCAGACCCTTTGCGGCAGCGTACATCGCGGCCTCCCAGACCTGACCCTCCTGAAGTTCACCGTCGCCGAGAACTGTATATACCCTGAATGATTTATCGCCGAGTTTTCCGCCGAGAGCCATGCCGACAGCGGTTGATATGCCCTGACCCAACGAGCCTGTGCTCATGTCCACGCCGGGAGTGAGCTTCATGCTCGGATGTCCCTGAAGCATTGAGCCGGTTTTGCGAAGAGTTTTCAGCTCATCCCACGGAAAAAAGCCCTTCATTGCAAGGACAGAATAAAGCGCAGGAGCGGTGTGACCCTTCGAAAGCACAAAGCGGTCACGGTCGGGGTCGCGCGGATTTTTCGGATCAACCTTCATTTCACAGAAATAAAGATAGGTCATGATTTCGGCAATCGAGAGTGAGCCGCCCGGATGACCGGACTTGGCGTTGAAAACGCCTTCAATGATGCCTTTTCTTAGCTTGTTTGCCTTGATTTTCAACTGTTTTTTTGCAACTGAGTCCAAAACAGCCACCTCCCAGATGTTGTTATTTTGCGTAGGTTCGCATAATATATTCCAAAAAATCACCGACTGCCCCTTTGTTGCAATGGCAGGCGTGATACTTTGCCGATTTTTTGACCTTTTCCGGAGCCTGACCGCACGCGGCGGGCAGAAAAACGCTTTTGAGCATATCAAGGTCATTATAATAGTCACCGATTGCGCCGACTTTTTCTTTTTCAACGTTGAGCATCTGCGCAAGCCTGTGCACCGCTGTTCCCTTGTGAACTCCTGCGGGCATCATATCAATTGAAACAGCCGAGGTTGTCAAAAAAGTTGATTGGGTTTCATCGTGTCCGGCGATGAACTTTTTCACCTTTGCAATGCTGAGGGGAGGACCCATGAACATTACCTTGCCCCACTCCTTGTCCGGTATCTCCTCAACACTTTTACAGCGGTGATGGGCGAGATTGTCAGCAGCGATGTACGGTGCGCTGAACAGCTTGCCGCGGACCTGATAAATTGTGTCCTTTGTGAAGGCCAAAAGCTCAATAAGTGGGAATTTCTGCATGACTGCGCTGATAAACTCGACTCCCTTTTGAGAAATTGTTCTGAAATCGAGCATTTCTTCTCTGCCGAAGTCGTATATGCCTGAGCCGTTGAGAACAATGGCGGGGGTTTTCCGGACGGGCAGAGCAAAATAATGCTTCCTGAGGGATTGAACGTTACGCGCCGAGGCGAGGGTGAAATGTCCGCCGTATCCGCCTGCGAAAAGCTCGATTGCCTTGCGGTTGCGTGCCGGCATACGGCGCAGCTTGTTGTTCAGCGTTCCGTCAACATCGGAAACAACGAGCCAGTCGGAAAAGGATATGCTTTTATCCATCGGATATTCTCCTTAGAAAATCTGTAAAATACCCGGGCAGCTCCGAGGCAACCTCAAGATACTCACCCGTTGAAGGATGCACAAACCCGAGCAGTCCCGCGTGCAGACACTGTCCGCCGGGAAGCGCGGGCGAATTTTTTGAACCGTAAACGGTGTCACCGGCAACAGGATGTCCCAGATATGCCATGTGCACTCTGATTTGATGAGTTCTGCCGGTTTCGAGCCGAAGCTTAATCAGGGAAAAGCCCGGGTATTCCTCCAAGACCTCGTAATGTGTTACAGCGCGCCTTGAATTAAGTGTTGTGACACACATCTTTTTTCTGTCGTTGCGGCTGCGTCCGACAGGAGCATCAACGCTTCCTCTGTCTTCCTTGAGATGGCCGTGGACAACCGCCCTGTATTCCCTTGTGAAGCTGTGCTCCTTTATCTGGGCGGCAAGGGATATATGCGCCGCGTCATTTTTTGCAACGGCCAGCAGCCCGCTTGTATCCTTATCTATCCGGTGCACAATTCCGGGACGTATCACACCGTTTATGCCGGAAAGGCTGTCCGCACAGTGCCAGAGCAATGCGTTGACCAGAGTGCCGTCGGGATTTCCGGGGGCAGGATGCACCACCATTCCTCTGGGCTTGTTGACAATTAGCAGGTCGGAATCCTCATATCTGATGTCAAGAGGGATATCCTGAGCCGTTATGAAGGCACTGACCGGCTCCGGTGATTGAATTTCAACAACATCCGTGCTGCGCAGACGGAAGCTCTTTGCGCGGGGTTTTCCGTTCACGCTCACTGAGCCGAGTTCAATCAGCTTCTGGATGCGTGAGCGTGAAATCTCCTGTGCTTTTTCAGCAGCAAAGCTGTCCAGCCTGCTGTTTTCATCGGTTTCGTCAACAACAAAACGGTATATTGTATTCATGGAGTATTCTCCGTATGTCCGGATTCGCCGCCGTCAGTTATATTTTTTTTGAGTTTTTTCTCGGAATACGCGTCCCGGATAAAATACACAACAAGCATCAGCACTCCGAACGTCACCAGGCAATCCGCAAAATTGAAAACCGCAAAGCTGACAAAATCAAATTCGATGAAATCAATCACATAGCCGAGCGAAAGCCTGTCAATCAGATTTCCTATTCCTCCGGCGACAACAGAGAGGGCGGCAATTTCAAGCCAGACCGGTTTGAGCCTGCGGCGCATAAGAATAACAAGTCCAAACGCAATAATCACACCGGTGAGAGCTGCGAGCACATAAGTACCGCCTGAAAAGAGGCTGAACGCCGCCCCGGTGTTTTCAACGTAACTGAAATTTATTATTCCGGGAATCACCTTTATATCCCCGTTCATAACAGAGGAATTAATAATTAGATATTTGCTCAAACGGTCAGCTCCGACAAGAGCCGCAATCACAAGCAAATAAACCGTTCTGTACAATCAGGTACCTCCGAATTATTTTTTCTTGAAAAAGCCTTTGAAAAAGGTATCCGCATCGTCATCATCATCGTCGTCGGAATCGTCATAATTCTCAATGACTTCATAGACAGTACCGTTGTTTGAGACATTTGAAAGCTGTGAATCAGCCGAATCAATTATGAAACCGTCGGAATCATCACCGTCTTCTTCATTATTGTCATTATCTTTGTCTTCTGAATCATCTTCATCATCATCTTCATCTTCGTCTTCGTCGTCTTCTTCGTCGTCTTCATCTTCATCTTCTACTTCGTCGTCTTCTACTTCGTCGTCTTCTACTTCTTCTGCATAATCATCTTCGTCTTCTGTATCTTCTGCATCATCTTCATCGGTGCTGTATTCATCCTCAAGAGCATCGGCAACGGACTGAGCCGTTTTCGTTGCAACGGCGGCTTCAATTGCACTTGCAACCGCTTCGTCGAGTTCCGCGTCTTCTCCGGCTTCTTCATCCTCCGCGGGAGCATATGACTCGGGTGTCGGCTCCGGCTGCACCATTGTTGCCGCAACATATGTCGGCAGTTCTTTTATCAGTTCGATATGGCGCTGATAACTCATGAGAACATCGGAGCGGAATTCGGACACCTCAGTTTTCAGTGTTTCGAGAAGCTTTGTCTGATATTCACTCTCATTTTTGATGCTGAGCATTTTTTCGTCATATTCAGCCTGTGCCTTTGCGGTGAGCTCCTCTGCTGCCATTCTGGACTCGGAAAGCAGCTCTTCGGCCTTCTGCTCGCTTTCACGGCGGGTTTCGATTGCGTATTTATCGGCAAGAGATCTGGTTTCGGATGCAACAGCCTTTGCCTGCTCAAGCTGAGCTTCAACAGCACTGTTGCACTCGTCGGTCGCTGAAGCAACCTTCTCCTCCGCCTGAGAAATCATCGTCTGAGACTTTTCTTCGGCATCGGCAAGAATACGGTCCGACTCCTCTTTTGCGTTAGTCAGCATTTCCCCGGAAACGCGCTGAGCGTCCTCGACGAGGGCATCCGCCTT
>CAZIMM010000016.1:4791-20532 GCA_964540415.1 uncultured Eubacteriales bacterium | reverse complement strand
CGTCGCCCACACTGTGGGTGCTGATCACCACGTACAGCAGGCGTTCCTTCTTCAGCTCACTGGTACGGTAGGCGTCGGCACGCACCAGCTTCACCTCGAGTCCGGTCGCGGTCAACTCGGCGGCAAGCTGCTCGGACATACGCTGAGCGGTGAGCAGGACGGCACTTATGTTGTCCTCGTCCCTGCGATAATCCTCAACCTTCTGAGCAAGCAGGCCGGAGCGCTTGACAAGCTCGTTATTCTCCTGCAAAACACGTTCCATTGATTCGGCGATTTCCGCCATAAAATCATCAACATCCAGTGATTTATATGTACCTCTGCCCGCGGACTGAAACTCATGCGCTCTGATTTGTGCCGGTGTAAGCATAAAGTGTTCCTCCTATGTCTTTGTGATTTATAATTCAATTATGTTTATCTGAAAAACATTCCGTTGCTCTCAAGCTCGCCGAGCAGATCCCCCATGACATCATATCCGCACGGAGCAATGACAAACGTACTGTTCGCAACCCTCTGGAGTGTGCCGGAGTTTGCATACGCGACTCCGCTGAGAAAATCAACAAGCCGGCGTGCAACGTCCCTGTTTGCCTCCTCAAGGTTGAGAATGACCATATACTTGTTTTTCAGTTGATCTGCAATTTCCCTTGCTTCCTCAAAAGAGGACGGCTTCACAAGCACAACGCGCGGCTTTTGCCTGCCCGCTGCGCCCTGCTGGCCGTTTATGCTTACAACCTTGTCACCGCTTGAGGACACACTTCTGCCGAAGCTGCTCTGTCGCACCGGAGGTGCGGGCGGCTCAGGGTCATCATCGTAGCCCTGAAAATTTTCGACGTTGGAATCCTCGAAGTAATCGTCCTCATTGATGTTGAAGATGCTTTTTAATTTGTCGGTAAATCCCATTGTGTAACATCCTTTCTGCAGTTATCTGTAATCCCTTGCACCGAAAATTGCAGAACCGACTCTGACAAGATTCGAGCCTTCGAGTATTGCCGTCTCAAAATCTCCCGACATACCCAGGGACAAAATATCAATATTAACATTATCTAATTTTTTAGCACGAATGTCAACAAACATGCGGTGCATTTTTGAAAAAAATTCTCTCGTTTTTGACAATTCGGCATCAAGCGGCGGTACAGACATTAAGCCACGCACTTTTATATTTCTCATTTCCGATATTGCGCTCACAAGCTCCTCCGCTTCGTCGAAGGCAATGCCTGTTTTGCTTTCTTCACCGCCGACATTGACCTCAACAAGTATGTCACAACAAATGTTGATTTCTCCGGCGCGTTTTGAAATCTCGGATGCGAGACGAAGGCTGTCAACCGACTGTATCATCGCAACCTTGCCGATTATCTGCTTGACCTTGTTGGTTTGCAGATGCCCGATCAGATGAGCACTGCAGTTTTTAAGATTCAGTTCATCCCGCTTTGAAAGGAATTCCTGCACCTTGTTTTCGCCGATCAGGTCAATTCCCTCGGAGATTGCAAAATTGATATACTTCGGTTCAACGGTTTTGCTCACTGCCATCAGACGGATATCCTCCGCATTTCTTCCGGAAGCGACAGCCGCACGTGCAATTTTTTCACGCACTGCTTTCAGGTTTTCCGCAATATCCGCGAACATTCCGTCACTTAATGACTTTTCCGTCATAGAGTTCATTCCCTTTTATTACAATTTCGTCATAGAGCTTCATCAGACTGCCGTCCTTGCCGGTCGGCTCAACGATAACAAAGTTTTCTCCGGTGTAAAGAATGTCGAACGGACAGAAGCGGATTAAGTTTGAGCGGCGCACAAGCACGCCCTTCTGACCGTCCTGCTCACGGACCGCGTTTGACGGTACGCGCAGACCGGACACCTCCTCGATAATTATCTCGGCGTTCTCGCTGCGCAAGGATGAAATTGAGCTGTTCATCAAATTGCATTCCAGCACGACAAATCCGTGACCGTCCTGAGAAAGGCCTGTACTGACAAGTGTTGCCGACAGTTCTTCGGTTGATGCGTCCGGGAAACGGATTTTCACCCTTTTTCTGCCTTCGAGTTCGGAGGCGTATTCACTTTCGACCACACAGAGCATATACCACTCAAAGCTGTCGACAAGCTTTCCGATTGCATTTTCCGGAATCACTGCAGGCTCGCTTTTTATCGCGGCGAGGACATCTGAGGCGGTGTAGGTCAGCACTTTATCATAGCTCAGCACGTTCTCATACCCGTCGCAGGTGCTTATGTAATACCCTGCCCTGTCTGCCTTGACGCTTACGGCATTGAGTGTTTGCGCCTGCAGATTTCTGAGTTTGAGCTGAAGCTCAAACACCTTTTCATTGAGCGGCAAATCATCGCCCATGATGAGCCTGCGCTTAATGATTCTGCCGAGCAGCTCATTCGAGTAATCCCCCACCTGAGCATATTTGCCGTTTCCGACAGCTCCCGTCATTTCCAGAAGGACTGAGCTGATTTCAGTGTTCGTTTTTGAAAGGCTTGTCTGGGCAGTTTCGGAGAGCGATGCCAGGCTCTGATAGTTTTCAATTGATTTCTGAGTGTTTTGAATTTCGGTGTACAGTGCGGCATCGTTTTCCCCCCTGAACACCATCGAGACCGCGTCGCCCGCAGAAACCCTGCTGCCGTCCTCAGCAACCGGCACCATGCAGCCCGGCGCATCACTGATGATGTAGCGTTCATCGCGGACAATGAACACCTGTGCGTCAATGCTGCTGTCCAGCTCGGCGTTGAGCGCAAGTGTTGTGAAAACCGTGTCTACCGTTGAAGAAAACACGGTGTAGCAAACATAAAAAATCACGAAGAGTGAGGCAGATACAGCCGTGATACGTTTGGCAAGCTTTTTCTTGCTGATTACTTTTTGATTCTGCTCCATCAGTTTCCCTCCCTGATTATGTCCAGAACTCGCTGAGTCTGTTCGGAGATTTGCGGTGTCTTGTCAATTTTTATCCAATTTATGCGGTCGTTTCTTGCAAACCAGGTCAGCTGCCTTTTTGCATACCGCCTTGTTTCCCTTTTTAAATTCTCGGTTGCCTGTTCAAGAGACAGCTCTCCGTTGAAATACGGCTTCAGCTCCTTGTATCCGATTGCCTGCGATGCCGTTTCGCTGTGTGTCAGCAGAAAATCCTCTGCCTCTTTCAGCAGGCCGTCGGCGAACATTTTGTCAACTCTTGAATTGATTCTGTCATAAAGATATTGCCTGCTGTCTGCCGTCAGGCCGATGAAGCACGGGCTGTAAGGCGAGTTTTCACTGCCTGCCCTGCCCTGCGACGAAATGGGCTTGCCGTTGGTTCTGTAGTATTCCAGAGCGCGCACAAGGCGCTTTGTGTTGTTGATGTCCGTGTTTGCCGCGGTTTCGGGATCAACCTCTTTCAGTTCCTCGAGAAGCGCTGCGGAATCGCCGGAGAGAGCAATTCTCGTCAGTTCCTCGCGCAGCTGCAAATTTTCTTTCGCATCGGAAAAATCATAACCGAAAACCAGAGCGTTGACATACAGCCCTGTTCCGCCGACAAGAATCGGCACTCTGCCCCTGCCGGCAATGTCGCGTATGCACTCTGCCGCCAGCGTACAATACTGCGCAGTGCTGAAACGGACGGAAGGGTCAACGATATCCGTCATGTGGTGCGGAACTCCGCGCATTTCCTCCGCCGTCGGTTTGGCCGTTGCGATGCTCATGCCTTTATATATCTGCATTGAATCGGCGCAAACAATCTCTCCGCCGATTCTTAATGCCGCTTCAACGCCGAGAGACGATTTGCCGGATGCCGTCGGCCCGACGATAACGGGCATGAATATTTTTGAATCCATCCGTCAAACTCTCCCGAAATACTTTTCAATTTCCCTGCGTTCCAGTTCCACGATAACCGGCCTTCCGTGGGGACAAAATCTGATTTCCGGATGCGAAAGCAATTCGGCGGTGAAAATTTCAAGCTCGGCTTCCCGCGTTGTGTCGCCTGCCTTAATTGCCGCCCGGCAGGAGGAAACCTCAAGCAGTGCCTCAATACGTTCGCACGTCAGCTCGTTTTTGTTTTGGCACAGCCTTTCCGCAAGCTCTGCCACGGCATCCTGCGCCTGCGATGCGTCAAGCACCGCAGGGCACTCGCTCAGGCTGACCGTTCCCGAGCCGAAATCGCTCAGCTCGTAACCCGCCTGACGCAGCAAATCAAGATTGTCGAGCACCGCGTTGTATTCCTTTTTCCCGAGAGTTACCGTCACCGGAACGAGAAAAAGCTGTGACGGTATACTGCCGACATTCCGCTTAAGCTGTTCAAAAATCATGCGCTCGTGTGCGGCGTGCTTGTCGATTATCAGCAGCTTGCCGTCGCTTTCAACGAGAATATACGTTTTGAACGCCTCACCGACAACTCTGTGACCGGAAGGAGCGCAAACATCAGTCGCTGCCTGTACGGCCTGCGGTGCGTCCTGCGGCTGCTCATCTTCTTTTTGCGGAGAGAAACAGCAGTGTTCAAGCACCGAAGGCTCTTTTGACAGCTCATACCCTTCCGCGCTCTGCGAGAAGGAAACGTTTCTGCCGGGAACTGCGGCCGGGAAGGCAACAGGCGGCTTTGCGTCAAAATGTGCACCGAAGGCATTTGCCGACGGTTCACTGTGCGGAGACTCCGGATGTGCAGCGAAGCCGATTTGCTCGGTTTTGGCAATCTCCGGAGCGTATATCTTCTGTGCAAGCTTGCTGTTAAAAGCAACCTGCGGGCGCGATACATCGCCTTGCAGTGCGGAACGGACAGCATGATAAACCGCGGAAAAGACACTGCGCTCATCAGCAAAGCGTACTTCGGTTTTTGCCGGATGAATGTTTACATCGACAGCTGCCGCCGGCATGGTGATGTTCAGAACGCAAGCCGGATATTTTCCGACGGTTATTGTGTTTTTATATGCTTCGTCAAGAGCTGCCGCGGCTGTTCGTGTGCGCACATAGCGGCCGTTAACGAAAAATATCTGCATACTTCTGTTCGGTCTTGCGGCAACCGGCTTTGATGAAAGACCGCTCACCGAAACGCAGCCGGCACTGCCTTCAACCTTCATGAGGCCGCTTGCAAACTCATGCCCGAACACTGCGGAAACTGCACTCGAAAGCTTGCCGTCACCGGGTGAATACAGCTGCTGTTTATCGTCTTTGATGAAGCGAAAGGATATTTCCGGGTGGGAAAGCGCAAGCCTGTCAACAACTGCCGCGACATTGCCTGCCTCCGTTGCATCCTTTTTCAGGAACTTCATCCGCGCAGGCACGTTGTAGAAAACGTCACGGATGACGAGCGTTGTCCCGACCGGACAGCCGGCGTCGTCAATCAGCTTTTGCTCTCCGCCCTCAATGCAGCAACGCGTGCCCGCAAATTCATCCGCAGTGCGTGTAAGCAGTTCAACCTTTGACACCGCCGCGATTGAAGCGAGCGCCTCACCGCGGAAGCCGAGAGTCATCACCGCGTCCAGATCGTCTTTTTCGGCAATCTTGCTTGTTGCATGGCTCACAAAAGCATTGTGCACATCCTCACGCGCGATTCCGCAGCCGTTATCCGTCACGCGGATGTACGTTATTCCGCCGCGCTTAATCTCAACCGTAATCACCGTTGCACCGGCATCAATGGAATTCTCCAGCACTTCTTTAACAGCAGACGCGGGTCTCTCAACGACCTCGCCTGCCGCAATAAGCTCAAATATACTTTTCGGAAGAACATTGATTACCGCCATCGGGTTACCTCACATCATATCGCTTTCGCATCCTGCGACAGCTCAAAAAGCAGCTTCATTGATTCAATGGGAGTGAGAGTGTTGACATCGAGCGCACGCAGCCTGTCAAGAAGCATTTCGCTCGCGCTCACAGTGAAGGACATCTGACTGCTCTCGCTTTGCGGAGCTTTGCCGTGCGGCGGTGAAACCTCACCGTCCTGCTCAAGGCTTTTCAGAATCTCACGAGCGCGGATAACAACGCCATCCGGCACACCCGCGAGCTTTGCAACCTCAATGCCGTAACTCCCGTCCGCTCCTCCGCGGACAATGCGGCGAAGAAAGGTTATGTCGTCACCGCGTTTTTTCACTGCGATATTGTAATTCTTTACTCCGTCAAGCTGACCCTCAAGCTCTGTCAGCTCATGGTAATGCGTAGCAAAAAGAGTCTTTGCACCAATTCGCTTTTTGTCAGCCACAAATTCGAGCACGGCGCGGGCAATGCTCATTCCGTCAAAGGTTGATGTTCCCCTGCCGATTTCGTCAAAGACAATCAGGCTTTTGCCCGTTGCATGGCGCAGGATATCCGCAACCTCACTCATTTCCACCATGAACGTCGACTGCCCCGCCGAAAGGTCGTCCGACGCGCCGACTCTGGTGAACACTCTGTCCGCAACGCACAGGCTTGCGGCTTTTGCCGGGACGAAGCTCCCCGCCTGCGCCATAATCGTTATCAAAGCAACCTGCCGCATATAGGTGGACTTTCCCGCCATGTTGGGGCCCGTGATGATTGCACAGCGGTTTTTGTCGCAATCGAGCAACGTGTCGTTCGGGACAAACGGAAGCCCTCCGAGCATCTTTTCAACAACGGGATGCCTCGCGTCGAAAAGCTCGATTTCCGTGCCGTCTGTCATCCGCGGGCGAACATAGCCGTTTTCCAACGCTACCCCGGCAAAAGAACAGAGCACGTCAATCTGAGCAATAGCTCTTGCAGTACGCTGAATTCGTGCAAGCTCATTTGCAACCTTCAGACGTATTTCGTTGAATATTTCGTATTCAAGCTGAACAATTCTTTCCTGAGCTCCGAGTATCTGCGTTTCAAGATCTTTAAGCTCCTGCGTGATGTATCTTTCGCAGTTCGACAGGGTTTGCTTTCTTATGTAATCGTCCGGCACCAGTTCTTTGTAGGGGTTTGTAACCTCGATATAGTAACCGAACACTCTGTTGTAGCCTATTTTGAGCTTTTTGATTCCCGTGCGCTCCTGCTCTCTCGACTGAACGCCCGCAATATATCCCTTGCCGTTGTTGACAAGGCTGCGAAGCCGGTCTACCTCGGGATTGAAGCCCTCTTTTATCATGCCGCCTTCACGAACGGAAAACGGCGGGTCTTCGACAATTGAATTTTCAATCAGCAGACGGATATCCGAAAGCTCGTCGGTTTCGTCGCAGAGGGCGGTGAGCAATGCAGATTTGCAGGAGGAAAGGATGAGCCTGATTTTCGGCAGCTGCAGCGCCGTTGCCCAGAGTGCGCGCAGCTCCTTGCCGTTTGCCGTGCCGAAGGATATGCGCGTTATGAGCCGTTCAAGGTCATATACTCCCGAAAGCGCTTCGGAGAGGCTTTCCCTTGTTGCGGTATCAAAAAACAGCTCGTCCACAGCATTGTGGCGTTTTATGATTTTGGTAACGTTGAGAAGAGGCATATCAATCCAGGAACGGATTTCGCGTTTGCCCATCGGAGTTTTGGTTTTGTCAAGCACCCAAAGCAGTGAGCCGCGTTTGTCGCGCGAGCGCATGGTTTCCGTAAGCTCAAGGTTGCGGCGGGTTGCAAGGTCAAGCTGCATATAGCTGCGGCTGCCGTAATAGTCAACCTCACGGATGTTTTCGAGGTTGCACTTCTGCACCCGGGAGAGATAGTTAAGCGCCACTCCCAGAGCAATCACGGCCTCATCCGTAATCGTTTCGTCCAATTCACGCGGAGCACCGATTCCGAAATGCCTGCAGACGGTTTCTGTGCACTCCGAAAGCTCGCAGGAGTCTTTGTCCGCAGTGTCAATAAAACCGTTTTGACGGGTGGACAGATACTTTTTCAGCTTCGGCAGTTCGGCCGCCGTACCGCCGAGGAGAAATTCGCTCGGCAAATACAAGGCAAGCTCGTTGACGGTTGAGCTTTCGGCGTCCCTGCCCTCAAAGGAGGTCAGATGCACCTGCCCCGTCGAAACGTCCGCAAAGCAAACGCCGATTTTTTTCCCGTTGCCGAAAATACTGCAAAGAAAATTGTTCTTGCCCTCCTCGAGCATATTGCTTTCGATCACCGTACCCGGAGTCACAACCCTGATGACTTCGCGCCTGACAAGACCCTTTGCAAGCGCCGGGTCCTCTGTCTGTTCGCATATGGCAACCTTGTGGCCGTTTGCAACAAGGCGTGCGATGTAACCGTCCGCACTGTGGAACGGCACACCGCACATCGGCGCGCGCTCGTCGAGGCCGCAATCCTTTCCCGTGAGCACCAAATCAAGCTCCGAGGACACGGTTTTCGCGTCCTCAAAGAACATTTCGTAAAAATCGCCGAGGCGAAAGAACAGAATGCAGTCCGCATTCCGGCGCTTAATCTCGATGTATTGCTTCATCATCGGCGTCATTTCAGGCATGGAGCTCACTTCCGTTCACGTAAGAATCGTTTCAGACTTTAGTTTTCGGTCAGCAACCGCCGCCGCACTCGGAGCATGAACCCGAGCAGTGGTGCTCTTCTTCCTTGGGAGGCTCGCAGGTTGCAGGATCCTCGCCCTTGACGCATTCTGTGAGCAGGCCGACGATATAGTTCATCATTTCGTCAATCTTGCCGCGGGCAGCGTCATAGTTTTTCATGTTATCGTTTGCGAGAATCTGCTCGCGCAGTCCCATGAATTCTTCCTCATATGCATCGAGCTTCTGCTCGTTTGCATCCTCTTTTGATGCTTCGTGCTGATAGGACATATGCACCAGCTGCATTTTCCCGACAAGCTCGTTGAGCGCGTCGTCAGCTTCGTTGGCATCCCTCGCGGCTACAAAGGCTGCATATCCTTCGCTCTCCTGTATTGCTGCGCCGAGTTCGCGTGTCAACCTGATAATTTTTTCCATGTTTACTCTCCTGTGATTTTTTATTTTACTCAATGGTTTTTTCACCAATCAGTATCCAGTTTTTTGCCTGCGTAACCCTAACGCGGCAGTATGTCCCTTCGAGGGATTCATCGCCCGGGAACTCTATGACAAACCCGCCGCTCGTCCTGCCGGTGAGCATTCCGGAGCCCGGCCTTGATTCGCCCTCACACAGCACTCTGTATTCATTGCCGACAAGCTGTGCGCTGCGTTCGGCCGCAATGTCTTCCTGCAAATCGGTCAGCTCTTTGAACCATCTGCCCTTTTCCTCCCTGCTCACCGGATCCGGCATTGAGGCAGCCCTTGTGCCCTCACGCGGTGAGAAGATGAAGGTAAACAAAGACGTGAAGCCGACTCGCTTAACAAGCTCCAGAGTGTCGCGGAATTCGTCATATGTTTCGCCCGGGAAACCGACAATAACGTCGCTTGTGATTGAAATATCCGGCATAACCTCACGCGCGTAATCAATCAGCTCAAGGTATTTCTCTGCGGTGTATCCCCTGTTCATTTCCCGCAAGACCCTGTTGTTGCCGCTTTGAAATGGCAGATGCAGATGATGCGCAACTTTTTTGCAGGAGGCCATGGTGTCCAGCAGCTCGCGCGTGCAATCCTTCGGGTGTGAGGTCATGAATCTTATGAGAAAATCACCGTCAAGCGCATTGATGCCTCTCAGGAGCGAGGGAAAGCCGCCTTTCCCGCCGTATGAATTTACATTCTGACCGAGCAGGGTGATTTCCTTGTATCCGGAAAGAGCGAGCTCACGCGCCTCAGAAAGCACTGCATCGGCTGTTCTGCTTCTCTCGCGGCCTCTGACATAGGGTACAACACAATAACTGCAAAAGTTGTTGCAGCCGTACATTATCGGAAGCCACGCTTTATATGTGCCGTCGCGCCTTACAGGCAGTCCCTCGGCAATCACGCCGTCCGACTCCGGCAGCTCAAAAACTCTTGTCCGGCCGCAAAGCACGCGGTACATCATCTCCGGCAGCATATGCACAACATGTGTGCCGAAAACGAGGTTGACAAAGGAAAAACTTTTTTTGATTCTTTCGGCAACATGGGACTGCTGCATCATGCACCCGCAAAGTGCAATCACCATGTCCGGATTTTCAACCTTGATCGGCTTGAGTGCGCCGACGTTGCCGAACACCCTGTCCTGCGCATGCTCTCTGACGGCACAAGTGTTGAACAGAACAAGATCCGCCTCTCTCGGGTCGTCCGCAAACGCATAGCCCATTTCGGCAAGCATTCCCTTGATGCGTTCGCTGTCCGCAACGTTGCCCTGGCAGCCGAAGGTGTGCACAAAAGCAAGCGGCTTTCTCTCGCCGAAGCGGGATGCGAGAACCGTTTTCACCAAGAAAGAGTATTCCTTTTGACGCTCGATTTCACTTGGGGAAACCGATGCTGCAGACTTGCTTTCCATGCGTGTCCTCCGAGGGATTGATGACTATTAATTATACCGCATTTTTTAAATATAAACAAGACTATATATACAATTCTTCCCACTTTATTAAAAATTATCGGTTTCTTCGGAAGAGCATAATATTCAAAGTCAAAAATGTGTGCTCCGCCGGATTGAGCGGAGCACACATTTTCAGTGAAATTATTTAAAGTGCAATGTTACACGCCCTGCTTTGCCCTTCTGATTTGTTCAACGGGAGTGCAGTTTGTAACGGAAGAATAATCCTTAAGTGGAAGGATTTTTTCGTTGATTTCATCAAGCATCCATGACGGCTGCGGGAAGAAATACTTGTCAAACTCAAACGGCGGAGTGATCCAATTGCGAGCGCCGACAACCACGGGCGGTGCGTCCAGCTCGTCAAAGCACAGTTCGGAAATGTTGCGTGCAACATCGTTGAGAAACGAGCCTCTTGAGCAGGCATCGGAGGTGAGAAGAACCTTGCCTGTCTTTTTGACAGACTCGACTATCTTTGTGTAATCAAGCGGAACAAGGCTGTGAAGGTTGATTACCTCAGCGCTCACGCCGTATTTTTCCTCGAGCTGCTTTGCCGCGTCCATGGCTCTGTAAAGAGTAGCGCCGATGGTGAGAATCGTGATGTCGCTGCCGCTGCGGACAACATTCACATCACCGATTGTGATTTCATAGGGCTTGTCGGGCACTCCGCCCTCGCGGAACTGCTCGCCCATGTCGTATATCCTCTGGCTTTCAAAGAAAACAACAGGGTCTGTGCCGTTGAGCGCCGCCGTCATGAGTCCCTTTGCCTCGTAAGGAGTTGCGGGGAAGCAAACCTTAAGCCCCGGAATATGGGCACAAAGCGCAACCCAGTCCTGCGAGTGCTGTGCGCCGTATTTTGAACCGACAGAAACACGCAGAACAACTGGCATTTTGAGTATTCCGGCGCTCATGGACTGCCACTTTGAAAGCTGGTTGAATATTTCATCGCCCGCTCTGCCGATGAAGTCGGCATACATCAGCTCGATAACTGCTCTGCCTCCGCAAAGGCCGTAGCCGACAGCCGAGCCGACAATCGCAGCCTCGGAAATCGGAGCGTTGAAAAGCCTTGAATACGGAATGGAGTCCATCATTCCTCTGTAAATTGCGAAAGCTCCGCCCCAGTCGCGGACATCCTCACCGTATGAGATGAGTGTGGGGTCCTCGTAATACTTTTCGAGCAGCGGCTCGGAGATTGCATCCCTGATGTTGAAGAGCTTAAGCTTCGGGGTCGGCTTGCCGTCAACCGTTGCGGTGCGGGTTTTGTCCTTGATTTTCTTATATGCGGCGCAGTCTTCAAGCGTTGTGAGTGTTTCCGGCTTTCTGTCGTCGAGCTTTGCCGCCTTGCAGTTTGAGAACATGGTGCGTTCAACAATGCCGTTGTCGGCTTCAAAATCAGCATAAGGCGAAATTGCCGGGTCGGATGCCCACTTGCATATCTTTGTCATGCGCTCAACAGTCTCGCCGAGAATGTTTTCAAAGGTGCTGTCGGGAGCGATTTTTGACTTGACAAGCGACTGCCTGTAGGTGACAATCGGGTCGTACTTTCTCCACTCGTCCATTTCCTCCTTTGAGCGATAGGCGTTCTGGTCGGAGGTTGAATGGCCTGAGTAGCGGTATGTAACAACGTCAAGAAGCACCGGGCCCTCGCCGTTAAGCAAAAGCTCTTTTTTGCGGCGCATTGCTTCGATGACGGCAAGCGGATTGAAGCCGTCAACGCGCTCTGCGTGGAGCTGTGTGGGGGATATTCCCGCGCCGATTCTGGCAACCATATCGTAAGCCATGGTTTCGCCGCGAGTCTGGCCGCCCATGCCGTAGGAGTTGTTGAAAACATTGAACAGCACCGGCATGCCGCCGTTTTTTCCGTCCTCCCAAAGAGTGCGGAACTGATCCATAGCGGCAAAGTTGAGCGCCTCCCAAACCGGTCCGCAGCCCAGTGAGCCGTCACCGATGTTGCAAACCACAATGCCCTTTTTGTTGTTGCACTTTTTATAAAGCGCAGCGCCTGTTGCAATCGTCGCAGAGCCGCCGACAATGGCATTGTTCGGATAAACTCCGAACGGCAGGAAGAAGGCGTGCATTGAGCCGCCCATGCCCTTGTGGAAGCCGTTCTCGCGGGCAAACACCTCAGAGAGAGCGCCGTAAATGATGAATTCTATTGCAAGCTCCTTGACGTTTGTCGCCTTGCTGAGCTTTTCAACAGCACGAAGCGTTTTTCCGCCGAGGAAGTTCTCCATGATGTCCATAAGCTCCTTGTCCGAGAGCTTCTGAATGCAGGAAAGAGACTTTGCGAGAATTTCGCTGTGGCTTCTGTGGCTTCCGAAGTTGAAATCGTCCTTGTCCAGCAGATAAGCCTGGCCGACAGCCGCAGCCTCCTGACCCATTGAAAGGTGAGCGGGGCCGGGATATGTTGTTTCTACACCGTTGTAGCAGCCCTGAGTTTTGATCTGATTGAGCATGGATTCAAACTCGCGGAGTATAGTGATGTCGCGGTATATTCTTACAAAATCTTCATTTGAAAAGTTCTTCTTTTCCTGGGCAATTGTCTTTTTGTATGTGTTGACCGGAATGTCCTCAAATGAAATCTTGCCTGCCGCCCGGGTTGTGACGGGGTCGACATAAAGTGATTTTGGCATAGCAGTATATCTCCTTTAAATTATATTTCAAAAAGCGCTTCTCGGATGACTTCGCAAACCGTCGGATGCGGGAAGACAAGCTCCTTGAGAGCATCAATTTTCAGTTCTGTTTCGAGCATGAGAGCCGCACCGTATATCATTTCGGAAGCATAGCTGCCGATAAGGTGCACGCCGACGAGGATGTTGTTTTTTGTGTCCACAACAAGCTTTGCAATGCCGTTTCCGCCCTCAACCTCAGCCATATAGCGTCCGCTGAAATTCATTGAAACGCTCACCGTTTTGACCTGCATCCCCTTTTGCGCCGCGCTCTCCGGCGTTTCGCCCACACAGGCGACCTCGGGAGTCGTGTAAATGACGGCAGGCACGGCGTTATATCTCATAACGTCTCTTTTGCCGAGCATATGGTTGACCGCAACCTCGCTCTCTCTGTAAGCCGTGTGTGCGAGCATTGATTTTCCGTTGACGTCACCTGCGGCATAAACATTCGGCACGTTTGTGCGCATCTGACCGTCGGTTACGATTGCTCCGCGTTCGGTGTAAACGCCGATGCTTTCGAGTCCTATACCGTTTGTGAACGGTCTGCGGCCGATTGAAACAAGAATCTTGTCTGCGCCGATGCTCGTTTCCTTGCCGTTTTCCTCAAACGTCACGCTGTCCTTGCCGACAGCCGTAACCTTACAGCCGAGCCTGAACTCAATGCCCTTTGCGCTGAGGTTTTTCAGCAGGATATCGGACACCTCGTTTTCCGTCGGACCGGCAATCTTGTTGAGCATTTCAACAACAGTGACCTTTGAGCCGACGCTGCCGAAATACGACGCCATTTCAAGCCCGATAACGCCGCCGCCGATGACAACCAGCTTCTCCGGCACTTCTTCAAGAGCAAGGATTTCGCGGTTTGTCATGCAAAGACCCGCTTCAAGACCTTCACGCAGCCCGGGAATGGGAGGCAGCACCGGTTCGGAGCCGGTGGCAATGAGCAGCTTTGGGGCAACGTATTCCTCTGTGCCCGCCGCAACAACGAAGCCGTCCGCCGTCTTGCCTTTTATGACAGCAGCCGATTTCACAACCGTGACCTTTTCCTTCTTCATCTTGAAGCCGACACCCGAAACAAGGCTTTTCACAACCCTGTTTTTGCGCTCGAAAACCGCCTTGTGGTCTATTGTCACGTTTTGCGCGTGTACGCCGTAAGCTTCACCGTGAAGCGCATGGTCATATATTTTGGCGGAGTTCAGCAGTGCCTTTGAAGGGATGCATCCCTCGTTGAGGCACACGCCGCCCAGCTCTCTTTTTTCAAAAACAGCGGTTTTCATTCCGCCCTGAGCAGCTCTTTCCGCGGCAAGATAGCCGGCGGGGCCACCGCCCAAAACAATCAAATCAAATTTGTTCACAATAAATCATCCTTATCTGATTTCGTTGAATTTTTCGAGCGTCTCGCAAAGCTCCTTTGCAAAGTGGGAAGCCGGAGCGCCGTCCACCACCCTGTGGTCATATGTAAGGGACAGTCCCATAGCCTGATAGGGCTTATAATCATCTCCGACCTGCTTGAAGCGGGTTGTGAGGTTGCATACGCCGAGAATTGCCGTCTGCGGCGGATTGATTACCGGAGTGAACATTTCAACGCCGAGCGAGCCGAGATTGCTCACGGTGAACGTGCCGCCGCGCAGCTTGTCGGGGCTTATCGTGCCCGACTGAGCCTGCTTTGCAAGCTCTTTGGCTTCAACCGCAATTTCGGCAAGAGACTTGCGGTTTGCAAAGAATATCGTCGGCACCATGAGTCCGCGCGGAGTGTCAACCGCAACTCCGAGATGAACATCCTTGAACTGACGTACTGTGTCGCCGCCGACAAGGTTTGCGTTGATGTCCGGATGATTGAGCAGCACTCTTGAAACGGCAAAGAGAACCATGTCATTGAGAGTTATGTTCGGAAGTCCGAGCGACTCGCCCACGGTTTTCAGGCTCTTTCTGAATGAAAGAATCGCTGTGGCATCAAAGGAATGGTGGTGGGTGAGCTGTGCCATTTCCGAGAGCGAAGAACTCATTGCCTTTGCGATTGTGGAGCGAATCTTGGTGAATTTTACATCGGTATATTCAATCTTGCCGTCAAATTCAGCCGCTGCGGGAGCAGCCTTTTCATCGCAGACGCGAGCCATGCCGCCGATGCCGCTTCCCTGTCCGCTGCTCAAAAGCGTTCTGATATCGCGTTCGATAACCCTGCCGTGAGGGCCTGTTGCCGTTGCAAACGCCGGGTCAACTCCGTGCTTTTCGGCAAGATGTCTAGCTCTGGGGGAAACTGCTCCGGTGGATTTTTCCGTTTGCGGCGCTTTAGTTTCAGGTGCAGCCGCAACCGTCTGTGTCTCAGGTTCATCAGCCTTTTCAGGCTCCGCCTTTGTTTCCTGAGCAGATGCTCCTGAGTCCGGACGCAGGGAGGACACATCGTCGCCTGCCTCGCCTACCGCGCAGACATTGACAAGCACCGGAACCTCCGCACCGTCGTCGAAGAAAATTTCAAGAAGCTCTCCCTGTGCAGTGCTCTCGCACTCAAACACCGCCTTATCGGTTTCATAGGAAAACAGCACGTCTCCGACATTGACCTTGTCCCCGACCTTCTTTTCCCATTTGGAAATAATGCACTCCTCAACCGTGATTCCGGCCTTGGGCATCAAAACTCCTACAGCCATATTTCATAATCCTCCGTATCAGATTTGTTTTGCGTTTTCAAGCAAGTATTTTTCCGCCTTACTGTTCCAAAGCCCGCTTGTCTCACTCACAAGCTCGTGCAAACGTGCAAAAAACGGATCGGTTTTACCCAGAGCTTCAAAATCCGCAATTGCAGTGAGCGGAAGA
>CAZIMM010000016.1:0-4781 GCA_964540415.1 uncultured Eubacteriales bacterium | reverse complement strand
CCTGTGTAAATCAGCTTTTTTCCTCCGGGTATGCCCGGCAGATTGAGCGTGGTCTGTGCTACGCAGTCAAGTCCGCCGATGTGTGTGACAAGAATTGAGGGATTGAGCCGATTGTTCTCAATCATCCGCAGCGACTCGAGCATATCGTCCGTGTTGCCGCCGGAAGTGCCGACGATATGTGTGGATTCGTAATGCACGTTATAGAAATTGAGTTTTGCGCTGAACTCCTTCTTCGACGGGCCTGCGAAGAAATTCAGGCAGCCGTCCTGTGCAAGGATGCTGTCCGCAAGCTCAACAACAGGTGCGACCGGAGCAAAAACGAGAACATCGTCATAACCGTTCTGTGAAAAAGACAGCAGCAATCCGCGTGCCTCGTCAGCATTTGATGTGTTGACATAATGCAGCTCCACACCGTTTTTTGCCGCCTCGTCGGGGCTGAGAATTTCCGAAGCCCTGTTGAGCCTCGCCTCGTCAATATCCGTGACAATCAGCAGTGAAGGTCTGCGGTCACAGTGAATAATATAGTCGATTGCCGCAAGACCCATCGGGCCGACACCGGCGAGAATTGCCATTTTTCCGCCTTTGACAATGCCCATATCGTGCTCGTATTTTCCGCGTGTTGTGTGATACATCGCATGGAAAGTGCCGACAACACAGGAAAGAGGCTCGGTCAGCGACCCGCAGTACCAGCTGTCGCCGCTGTAGGGCAGCAGGCAGTTCATGAGCATAACCTCGTTCGGGATGATGACATAGGTTGCGTCGCCGCCGATATAGCGGAACGAATAACCCGGAGCATCGAGAGAGCCCTTGTAATTGAGCGCCGGCTGAATTACGAACTTTTCTCCCGCTTTGTATTTATGTTGCCAGTTCTTTCCGACCTTAACAAGCTCACCGCAGAACTCGTGCCCGATAATGGTGGGATTTTCTGCAATGTCGGCAGGTACACGCTTGTGCTCATTGCCCTGCTGTGCCGCTTTGTAGGATGACATGCACAGGCTGTCGGACCGCACAAGGGCAAGTATCTCATCATCAGTGATTTCCGGCAGCTCAAATTCTTCAAGCCTCAAATCTTCCTTGCCGTATAGCCTTACTGCTTTTGTCTTTGCCATAAAACTACCTCCGGTTTTCTTATTATTAAAGGATTTTTATATTTTCTGCCGCACATGCCTTCAGGAATTCGGGGGGAGCGGCGTCGTCCGTTACAATATAGTCAAAATCGGCAAGCCGTGCAAAGGTGAAAGGAAGCACACGGCGGAATTTTGTGGAGTCCATGAGGGCAACGGTTGTTGTCGCCTTAGAAATTGCAAGTGCCTTGACCGCCGCCTCATTTTCGCGTCCTCCGGTGAAGCCGTTTTTCAGCCCGAAGCCCGACACGCCGATAAAAGCAATGTCAATGTTGATTTTTTTGAGCATATCGTTGGTGCTCGCGCCCGAAAGAGACAGATTTGAGCGGTTGAGATATCCGCCGCAGACGCTGACAATCGGCTTTGCGTGCTTGATAAGCTCAAGGGCAATGTTGGGGCCGGTAGTGTAAACATTCACCCTTACATCCGGCATCTGGCGGGCAAGTGCCATTGTTGTTGTTCCGGCATCGATGAATATTGTTTTGTCCGGCTTAATCAGTGAAACAGCCTTGCGCGCAATCACTGTTTTCGGTTCACTGTTTTCCAGCTCGCGGGCGTCAAACCTCGGCTCTATGCTTCGGTTTGCAACCTTTGCACCGCCCCTCATGCGCAAAATAAGTCCCTTTTCCTCAAGAAAATCGAGGTCACGGTGAATTGTCATTGAGCTGACATCGGGAAAGAGCGCGCAAATCTCGCCGGTTTTTGCAAAGCCCTTGTCCTCGATATACTTGTATATCATGTCGCAGCGTATGCTTTTCATTTCACATTTTCTCCATTCGGCAGTTGAATGAGCGGACAAAAAAATATCCGCAATGAACAAGAATGTTATATCTTGTTATGTTTTTATAATATAACAGGATATAACATTCTTGTCAATAGCTTTTGTAAAGAAACATTTTCATTTGAAGCTTTTACACAAAAAAACAAACCGCCGAAAAACGGCGGTTTGGATGCGATAATATGATTACTGCTCGACAGCGTAAACGCTGACTTTTTTCTTGTCCTTGCCCATACGCTCAAACTTAACGTTGCCGTCAACAAGAGCAAACAAAGTGTCGTCAGATCCCCTGCCGACGTTTGTTCCGGGATGAATGTGAGTGCCACGCTGCTTGACAAGGATGTTGCCAGCAAGCACGAACTGACCGTCCGCACGCTTTACGCCGAGTCTCTTGGATTCGGAGTCGCGTCCGTTACGGGTGGAACCCATTCCCTTTTTATGAGCGAAGAGCTGAATGTTTATTTTAAGCATTTCATAAACCTCCGTAAATTACTTTTAGGTTGTGCGGATAATCGCACGAAACAGCCTTTATGTGTTTGACCAAACCGTTCAAAACTGCTTGGGCCTCTTGACTTTCGCAGCCGTCCGGAAGCATGAAGTACATGCTGCCCGGCTCTGCCTGAGCTTGTGCGGCAATTCCGAATTCATCCGTCAGAGTGTTAACGGCAAGATAAGCAGCTGAAGAAACAGCGGCACAAACTATATCTTTTCCGCAAACATCCTCGTTTGCATGACCCTTTATTTCAAAACCGCGAATTTTTCCCTGCGCTTTGAACACGCGAAAAGAAACCATGATTCAGGCGTTGATAGCGGCAATTTCAACCTTTGTGTAAGGCTGTCTGTGACCCATCTTACGCTTTTCGTTCTTTTTTGATTTGTATGTGAAAACAACAACCTTCTTTGATTTGCCGTTCTTCACAACTTTTGCCGTAACGGTTGCACCGTTAACATAAGGAGCACCTACTGTGATTCCTTCATCATCGGAAACAGCGATAACCTTGTCAAAAACGACCTCGCTGTCAGCTTCGGCATCAAGCTTTTCAATAAAAACGGTGTCGCCCGCTTCAACCTTATACTGCTTGCCGCCGGTTTCGATTACTGCGTACATTTGAATACCTACCTCTTTCAAGACTCGCTACATTGGGCGGAGCATTGCTCACTTTTTGCGCAAAGCGCAAGCCCAAAATATGCGGCGTTTAGTATTTTATCATATCATAAGCAACTTGTCAAACATTTTCAGTGTTTTTATTATTTTTTTACAGTTCAGTTGTTTGCTGCATAGGTTATAAGGAGTTTTTCAATTCTGTCCCTCGGGTCGAGCAGCTTGCTGACAGACTCGTCGTGATTCAAAGTGTCCACTATGTACGAAACGTACTTAGACAAATCAACCTCTGTGTACCACTCACGCTCGAGCAATTCGGGAGTGCGGTAAACAAGATTAGTTGTGAAAACGCGGTCAAACAAGCCGTCTCTGTATGCTTCGTCAAAGGTGCTGAGACCGTTGCAGAACAGACCGAAACCGGAGCAAATGAAAATACGCCTTGCATTGAGAGCCTTCAGCTTGCGGGCAACCTCAATCATGGACTCGCCGGAGGAAATCATATCATCAACAACAATCATGTCCTTGCCGGCAACATTCGAGCCGAGGAATTCATGCTTGATTATCGGATTTCTGCCATTTTCGATGCGGGTATAGTCACGCTGTTTGTAGAACATACCAAGCTCGATACCCAGAACTGTCGAATAATATATACAACGGTGCATACCGCCCTCGTCGGGCGATATAACCATCAAATGATCCTTATCAAAGTTGATGCCGCTGACTTTTTTTGTCATAGCCTTTATCATCTGATAAACAGGCTGAACATTTTCAAAGCCGTGAAGCGGAATGGCGTTCTGAACTCTGGCGTCATGAGCATCAAAGGTAATGATGTTGTCAACCCCCATGTGCTCGCAAAGCTCCTGCAGAGCATCCGCACAGTCAAGCGATTCTCTGGAAGAACGCTTATGCTGCCTGCCTTCATAAAGCATCGGCATAATAACAGTGATGCGCCTTGCCTTGCCCCCAATTGCGCTGATTGCGCGCTTGAGGTTTGCATAATGGTCGTCGGGACTCATTGGATGGTCTTCGCCGTACATTCTGATTTTTGTTCCGTGATTGAAGACATCGCAGACAATGAAAATATCAAACCCTCGAACGGTCTGAAAAATTGTAGCCTTGCCCTCACCCGTACCGAAACGCGAGAAAGCGATGTTTACAAGATATGAATCTCTGCTGTATCCGGTGTAAGCCGGAGACGAAAGATGCTCAAGATTGCGCTCACGCCTCCATTCAACAAGAAAACGGTCAATCTTTGCTGCGAGTTCCTCGCAACCGGGCAATGCAATAATGCCCAATTGACCGTATGGTAAGTTTTCGAATTTATTGTTACTGTCAGCCATAACAATGTCCTCCGTGTTTATTCAGTTGAATGTCTTATCAATGTTTATACTAATATATTAACTCATTTTGGACAAGATTGCAAACTTTATACGAGAAAATCGCGCAAAAAAAACCGCAAAAAAATCTCAATATTTTAGTGATATTGCATAACTAATTCTTAGATTAAGTGTGGCGAAGCGAATTTCGGCCGCCGATTTACGAAATCACTCGTTTGCAGAAAACGTTATGCAAAAAAAAGAACGGTTAAAAAACCGTTCTCAAAAAGGCTTGCGCCCTGAAAACCGAACAAAGAAGATAATGCAGAGAGAAACGAAGAACCAAAACAATGGTTCAAGCCCTCGACCTATTAGTACTGCCAAGCTGAACATATCACTATGCTTACACATGCAGCCTATCAACCTCATAGTCCATGAGGGGTCTTACTAGCTTACGCTAT
>CAZIMM010000015.1:0-37633 GCA_964540415.1 uncultured Eubacteriales bacterium | reverse complement strand
CGAGGTGGCTGTCCTCCTCCTCACCTATAGGTGTCTCGAGTGATACCGGCTCCTGTGCGACGCGCATTATTTCGCGCACACGCTCAACCGGCATTGCAAGCTCTGCCGCAATTTCCTCAGCGCTCGGGTCGCGGCCCATCTTGTGGAGAAGCTGACTGTTTGTCTTTTTGACCTTATTGATGGTTTCAACCATGTGAACGGGAATGCGGATTGTCCTTGCCTGGTCGGCAATAGCTCTGGTTATCGCCTGCCTTATCCACCATGTTGCGTATGTGGAAAACTTGAAGCCCTTGGTGTAATCAAACTTGTCGACAGCCTTTATTAAGCCGAGGTTTCCCTCCTGAATCAGGTCGAGGAATTGCATTCCCCTGCCGACATAGCGCTTTGCAATGCTGACAACAAGGCGAAGATTCGCCTCGGCCAACCTCTTTTTGGCTTTTTCGTCATTGTCCGATATTCTGATTGCAAGCTCAATTTCTTCCTCGGGGGTGAGCAGCGGCACTCTGCCGATTTCCTTGAGATAAACCTTGACAGGGTCATCCATGGCGGCATTTTTCTGCTCGCTTGAGGCTGAGCCTGCACCGTCTGCCGGCTTGGGAAGCTCGGTGTCAAACACAATGCTGTCAAGGACCATGTCGTTAAGGTCGTCAATTATTTTTATGTTTTGGCTTTCAATCGTTTCATAAAGCTCGTCCAGCTCCTCAATGTCAAACTCCATTTCCTCAATGGCCGCATCGATTTCATGCGTTGTGAGCTTTCCCGCTGCCTTACCCTTTTCAATGAGCATTTTGATAGGCAGTTTTTTGTCCGTCATTTCCATATTTTCTCCTCACCCGTTTTGTTTTTTGTCTTTTATATTTTTAAACAGATCCAAAAAATCATTGTTGCTGACTTGCGATGGGTCAACAGCCCGTGTCTTAGCTTTTTCTTCTCGCAACACTTTTATGCAATCCAGGCATTCCGCAACAGTGTTTGACCTGTTTTCGCCGACATTGACTATCCGTGATATGCCGCCCAGCTCCTCTTGAGTGAATCCGGGAGCTATTGCCGCCAGACCCGCGTCCGTGCCGTTTTTCAGCCTTTCCCAAATTGCGGCAAACGCGCGCGCGTTGAACCGGGTTATGAAATCCTCCTCAGACACCTTATCTGAAAGCCGGGCATAAAAATCCGGGTTTCTGACAAGCAGAGATATCAGCGTTTCCTCCGCGACAGCCGCTCGCAGATGGCCGGCTCTTTCCGGATTGATTTTGTCTGACGCTCCCGCGGTGCTGCGGCACAGCTTTTCGAAGCCTTCTCTTTTTGACTTGCCCTCATTCTTTTTCCGCAACCTGCCGACCTGAGCCGCCAGCGCCTGTTTGTCCACCTCCAGTTCCTGAGAGAGGCGGGAAATATAAATGTCCAGCTCAATTTCGCTTTCGATTTTGGAGAGAACACTGCATGCCGACCGAAGATAATTCAGCTTGCCGTCGTCCGTTGAAACATCAATGCCGCTGCGCGCTTGAAGCAGCTTGTATTCTGTGTCGTTTGCCGCGCCGTCAAGCAAGTTCCTGACCTTTTCAACGCCGCATTTGCGCACAACCTCATCGAGGTCTTTGCCTCCCGAATAGCTGAGCACTCGCAGCCGGATTCCGGTTTTTCCGAACATCTCCATTGCCTTTTCCGTTGCCTTGCGCCCCGCCTCGTCCATGTCATACGCAAGCACAACCTCGTCCGCATAGCGGCACACAAGCGATACCTGCTCAGAGGTCAAAGCCGTTCCCAGACAAGCCACGGTGTTTGTGAAGCCCGCCTGATGGAGTGAAATCACATCCATATATCCCTCAACGAGCACCAGCGTTCTGCTTCCGCAGTTTTTGGCGAAATTAAGCGCAAACACCGCGGAGCTTTTTTTGTAAACCGGGGTGTCGGATGTGTTGACATATTTCGGCTTTGAATCATCGAGCACCCTGCCGCCGAACGCAATGACGTTTCCCCTGAGGTCGATTATAGGCACCATGGCACGGTTCCGGAAATTGTCAAAGCAGGAGTTGTTTTCTCTGCCGCTGCGAGCAAGGTTTGCCTCCAGCAGCTCCGTGCGTGAAAAGCCCTGCTTTTCCATATGGCGCAGCAAGGAATCCCAGCTGTCCGGTGCGAAGCCCAGACCGAAGCTTTTTATTGTTGCCCCGGTCAGCCCTCTTGCATAAAAATAATCAAGGCATTTCCTGCCACGCTCACTCATTAGCTCTGAATTGAAAAACCTTGCAGCCTCGCGGTTTGCTTCGAGAATTCTCGTTCTTCTGCGGTGCAAACCCTCGTCAAAGCCGCTGTTCGGCATGGACATTCCGGCTTTTTCCGCAAGCAATCTGACAGCTTCAACGTAATCAAGGTTCTCAATCTGGCGAACAAAGCTCACAATGTCCCCTCCGGCTCCGCAGCCGAAGCAATAGAACGAATTGCTGTCGGTATAAACCGTGAAAGAGCCAGTTTTTTCGCTGTGAAAAGGGCACAGTCCGGTCATCAGTCTGCCGCGGCTGCGCAAATTGACATAGGGTGAAACCACATCCTCGATGCGCACCCGTGAATTAAGTTCACGCAAAAAATCGTCACTTATTGCCATTGTCCGCTCCAGTTAACAAAATTAAACTCCCTCAATCGACCATGAGTTCGGAATGAACAGCTCATGGAAGGTGCGAACAGCAAATCTGTCTGTCATGCAGGCGATATAGTCGCACGCCGCGCGCTCGGCGCCTTCGCTGTCCCGTATTTCGGCAAATTCGTCGGGCAGCCTGTCCGCGTTCTCTACATAGAACTTATAAAGCTCCTTGAGCATGGAGACAGCCTTTGTTTCCTCGCCCTTACAGACCGGATTTGTATAAACCATTTTGAACATAAAGCTGTGCAGTTCTTCGAATGCGGCTGAGATATCATCGCTTAAGCATATATCTTCGGAGCTGTTATTGATTGCACACACAACAAGGGTGTTTATCCTTGCGGATTTTGAAAATCCGAGCTCACGCCTGATTTCAACGGGGATATCCTCCTCGCTGAGAACACCGGCGCGAATTGAATCGTCAATGTCATGGTTGATATACGCGATTTTGTCCGCAAGGCGCACGATTCTGCCCTCAAGCGTGTTTGCCGGCCTGCCGGAGGTGTGGCAGACAATGCCGTCTGCAACCTCATTTGTCAGATTCAGACCTCTGCCGTCCTTCTCAAGCCTCTGAGCAACCCGCAGGCTCTGCTCATAATGCCTGAATCCGCCGGGGAACACATCATTGAGCGCACGCTCACCCGCATGTCCGAACGGGGTATGGCCGAGGTCGTGCCCGAGGGCGACAGCCTCCGTGAGAGTTTCGTTGAGCCTCAATCCGACCGCAATTGTTCTTGCAATCTGCGAAACTTCAAGCGTGTGTGTCAGACGTGTGCGGTAATGATCACCCTCTGGTGCAAGGAACGCCTGTGTTTTCAGCTTCAGGCGGCGAAAAGCGTTTGAGTGGATGATTCTATCCCTGTCCCGCTGATAGCAGGTGCGCACCTCGCACTCGGGCTCCTGATGCTCTCTGCCCCGGCTTTCGTCCGAGAATGCGGCGTTTGCCGCGAGAGTCATATGCTCAAGCTCGCAGGTACGCTCTCTGACAGTCATTTTTCACACCTCAAAATCAATTTTTCGCGTTCAATAGATTCTTACGAAAACAATGACCGTTATCCTGCAAAAAGCAACGAAAACGGTCATATTTTTAAAAATTTCTCGCACATTTTTTCTATTTTGTACTTTCCGAAGCTGGAATCAAAGAGTTTTGCCGAAAAACTTTCCTCAATTTCCGTCGGGAGTGAAAAGGTGACCTCCACACTGTCCGAAAAATCCGTGTTTTCAACCGTCCCGCCGTGCTCATGAATGAGAGGGTCAAGCCTGCCGTAAAAGCCGTAATCGCATTTCAGGGAATAGACACCGCAGAGTGCCATTGCTATTATTCCGCCTGCGTCAACCGCAAGCTTTGCGCTGTGGGAATAGGCTCTGACGAGCCCTCCGCCGCCCAGAAGTATCCCGCCGAAATATCTGGTGACAACACAGGCGCAGTCTGTCAGCCCCTCTTTTTGAAGCACATCGAGAGTGGGTATTCCGGCTGTGCCCTGCGGCTCGCCGTCGTCCGAATACCGCTGCGACTGCCCTTCGCGCAAAATATACGCATATACGTTGTGGGTTGCATCCCAGTGCTTTGAGCGGATGGCGGCAATAAAATCTGTTGCCTCCTGCTGTGTTTTGACCGGAGATATATAACCGATAAAGCGTGAACGCTTGACGGTGAATTCTGCCTGCGCACTTTTTTCGATTGTTTTGTAGCCGGGCAAACCTTCACCTCCCTCAAAGTCAACAAAAACGGCTCAAGCACCGCCTGAGCCGTTTGTCTGCTGCAAAATTATTTGTCGAGATTGTAGCGCTTCTTGAATCTGTCAACACGTCCGCCGGTGTCAACAAGCTTTTGCTTGCCGGTGAAATACGGATGGCATTTTGAGCAAATATCAACTCTCATATTCTGCTTTGTTGAAGCTGTTGCGAACTCGGCACCGCAAGCACAGCGGATAACCGTGGCTTCATACTTCGGATGGATACCGTCTTTCATTGTTATTCCCTCCCCGGATATCTATAGTGTTTCAACGTAACGGATGGATTTTACCACAACTCGCAGCAAAATGCAAGCATTATTTTCAGAAAAGCCGCTTGTTTGTGAAAAAAACCGTATTACTCTCGAAAAACCACGTTTTCCTCACCTAGAATTGCTTTCAGCTCACGGAGAAGCGGTTCGTTTGCAAACACTCCGTTGCGGCTCACGGGAGAATACTTTTGCTTATCCTCAAAATAAAACCTGCACGGCACGTCACCGTCTTCAAATATGTCAAGGAGATTGCGCACGCGAAGATATTCGCTGCTGTTTTCGCTTTTGACGCGCAGGAACAGACACTTCTTTTGCTTTTTCGGCTTTTTGTTTTCCGCAGCATGCACATCGTCAAGCTCATCGCCGTTTTCCAGCACCTCGCAGACGACCTTTGCCTCCTCGTCCTCACGCAGGCTCAGCCTGCCGCACACGAGCACAACCGAGCCTTCCCGAAGCAGCAGCGAGTGCTCGTTATAGGTTTTCGGAAACACAATAACTTCGATAGCGGCGCTTTCGTCCTCAACGGTTAAAAACGCCATTGTCTCGTTATTTTTTGTATTCTTTTTCTTAACATCCGCAATGATGCCCAGCACGCGCACCTGCTGTGAATCCCTGTAGCCCGAGCCGTCGTTTTCAAGCAGGTCACGCGCCCTGTCGCATGAAAGGCGCTTTGACACTTCCGCATAGTGCGACATGGGGTGACCAGAAAGATATAGTCCCAGCACGTCCTTTTCACGTGCAAGCAGTTCGCTTTGCGGCATTTCGTCCGCCGAAGGTATTTCCGGCTCGGGGGCTTCGCCGATGGCTTCACTGCCCAAATCAAAAAATCCGATTTGTCCGTTGGCGCTTCTGCCCGCGCTCGCTTCGACTTCCGCAATAACAGCCGGCAGCATCATCAGCATCTGTCGCCTGTTTGCGCCGAGACCGTCAAGCGCGCCGCAAAGCACAAGGCTCTCGACAGCGCGTCTGTTGAATTCCCTTCCGTAGGTACGTTTGCAGAAATTGAAAAATGAGGTGTAATTGCCGCCTTCGGCTCGCTGTGAAAGAATCACGCGGATGAAGCCTCTGCCGAGATTTTTGACTGCGAGCAGACCGAAGCGGATTGCACCGCCGTCAACCGTAAAGCCCTCCTGACTGCTGTTGACACCGGGAGGACAAACCTCAATCCCGATTCTTCTGCACTCGGCGATATATCCCGAAACCTTGCCCGAATCATCGAGCACACTGCTCAGCAGCGCCGCCATGAACTCGGCGGGATAACGGCATTTGAGCCACGCCGTTCTGTATGCCACAACGGCATAGGCGGCGGCGTGCGATTTATTGAAGGCGTAAGAGGCAAAGGAGGTCATTTCATCAAAAATCTCGTTTGCAGTTTGCTCTGGCACTCCCCTTTTCACTGCTCCCTCACACTCGACGGTGCCGTCCTCGCGGACTATGCCGTGAATGAAGTTCTGCCGTTCGCGCTGCATTACCTCATGCTTCTTTTTTGACATCGCCCTGCGCACAATGTCCGCCCTGCCGTATGAATAACCGGCAAGGGTGCGGAACACCTGCATAACCTGCTCCTGATAAACAAGGCAGCCGTAGGTTACATCGAGAATATCCTTGAGCAGCGGCGTTTTGTATGTGACTTTTTCCGGGTGGTGACGGTTTTCGATATAACGCGGGATAGAGTCCATGGGACCCGGACGGTAAAGCGAGATGACGGCAATCAGATCCTCCACATTTTCCGGTTTCAGCCCCATGAGTATGCTTTTCATTCCGCCGGATTCAAACTGGAACACGCCCTCGGTCAGACCCGAGCCGAGCATGGCAAAGGTTTCCGGGTCGTCATGCGGAATTTTTTCAATATCAAAATCCGGCACACTCTTACGAATGAATTTCTGCGCGTCCGATATCGCGGTGAGAGTGCGCAGTCCCAGAAAGTCCATTTTCAGCAGACCGAGTTCCTCAAGGGTTGTCATGGTGTACTGTGTGACAACCGATTCATCACTGAGTGCAAGCGGGACATAGCTGCTCACGGGGTCGCGCGTTATCACAACGCCAGCCGCGTGCTTTGAGGCATGGCGCGGCATTCCCTCAATGCTCTTTGCGGTGTCCAGCAGCTCCTTGACCTGCGGATTGCTTTCATAAAGCGTCCTCAGCTCAGAGGATTCCGCAAGCGCCTGCTCGATTGTGCCGTGAATTCTGAACGGTATCTGCTTTGATATCGCATCCACCGTCGAATAAGCAATACCCATTGCCCTGCCCGCATCGCGTACAGCCGCCCTCGCGGCAAGAGTTCCGAAGGTGATTATCTGCGCTACATGGTCGTAGCCGTATTTTTCAATAACATAATCAATAACCTCGCCACGCCTCTCATAGCAGAAGTCGATGTCGAAGTCGGGCATACTCACCCTTTCGGGGTTCAGAAATCTTTCAAAGAGAAGGTTGTAACGCAGGGGGTCAATGCCCGTGATGCCGATGCTGTAAGCCGCGAGACTGCCTGCACCCGAGCCTCTGCCCGGCCCGACAGGTATTCCCTTTGATTTTGCATAACGCACAAAGTCATGGACTATGAGAAAATAATCAACATAGCCCATTTTATCAATTACGCCGATTTCATAGTTGAGCCGCTCCGAGTAAGCCGGAGGAACCTCGCCGTCAAAATGTGACTGCAGGCCGTGCTCACACAGCTGTCTGAACCATTGCAGATGACCGATTCCGTCGGGTACGTCAAAATGCGGAAGCTTTGTGTTGCCGAACTCGATTTCCACATTGCACCGTGAGGCAATGAGCGCCGTGTTGTCAACTGCCTGCGGCACATCGGCAAACAGCGAGCGCATCTCGTCCTCGCTTTTCAGATAAAACTCGTTTGTTTCAAACTCCAGCCCCGTGTTTTCGCCCAGCCGCTTGTTTGTCTGAATGCAGATTGCAACCTGCTGAATGCGGGAGTCCTCTTTTTTGACATAATGCGTGTCGTTCGTCGCAACAAGGGGTATGCCCGTTCGTCTTGACAAATCAATCAGTTTGGGCAGAACGCTCAGCTCGTCGCCCAGACCGTGGTTCTGAATTTCAATAAAAAAACTGCGCGCGCCGAAGGTGTCACGATACCACAGCGCGGCCTGCTCCGCGCGCTCATAATCTCCTGCGCGCAGCGCCGTGGGGATTTCGCCTGCAAGGCAGCCGGAAAGAGCAATCAACCCCTCATGATATTTTTCGAGCAGCTCGCGGTCAACCCTCGGCTTGGTGTAAAACCCGGTGACCCATGATTCCGAAACCATGCTGATAAGGTTCTGATATCCGGTGTTGTTCTCGCACAGCAGAATCAGATGATATCTTTCGGAGTCAAGCTCGTGAACCTTGCTGTGCCTTGAGCGTGAAGCAACATAGACCTCACACCCGATTATGGGCTTGACACCCTGTTTTTTTGCTTCCTTATAAAAGTCGATTGCTCCGAACATCACACCGTGATCGGTAATGGCAAGAGCATCCTGTCCGAGCGCCTTTGCCGCGGAAAGAACAGGCCCGATGCGGCAAACGCCGTCGAGCAGGCTGTATTCCGTATGCACATGCAAATGCGTAAAGCTCATTGTGCGCCCTTCCTTGCCGCCGGAGCGGTTCACTGTGTTTCTTTTGCGAGCTGCATGAGTCTGTTGAGCCTGTGGCACACTCCGGAACGCGAAACAGGCTTCTCGAGCATTTTGCCCAGCTCCTCAAGAGTGCTCTCGGGGTTTTCAACGCGCAGCAGAGCAAGCTCCTTCAGCTCCGGGCGCAGGGTGTCCAGCCTGCCGGACTGTGAAAGAGCCTTGATTGCCTCAATCTGAGTGATGGCGGCGTCAACGGTTCTGTCAATGTTTGCAGTTTCAAAATTCACCTTGCGGTTTATCATGTTGCGCATATTCTTTTCAATTTTTACGCCCATTATTTCAAGTGAGCTTTCGGTTGCACCCATTGATGTGAGAATATCCTCAATCTGTATGCTCTCCTTGAGATAAACAACATGGTTGCCCTTGCGCACGGTGATTTTCGGAGAGAAGCCGCGCTCCTGAGCAATTCTGACAAGGTCATTGCTCAGCTTGAGATATTGGACGATGAATTCAAGATGATAATTTTTTTCCGGATCTGTTATTGTGCCGCAGGACAAAAACGCACCTCTGAAGAATGCCGAAAAGCAGCAATCATCGGCTATATTTCCGAAATTTATCCGCAGGGCAACCGCCCTGTCGCTGTGGCCGAAAAAGTCGATAACCTTTTTTCTGTCTCCCGCATTTTCAACCGTCACCGTGATTTTTCCGGAAGCGGAGACCTCTCGCTTTGCCCTGACGCCGACAGTGTCCGCAAGCGCTTTTTCGTAAGCATCCGCAACTCCGGCGTGCTCGGTGACAAGGCAGATTGAGGAAACGGAAAAAGACCTGCCGAACAACAGCAGGCCGTAAGTCTGAGCCATTGCGCAGCAGTCGGACATTCCCTCCGCCGCGCACAGCTCATCTTTCACTTGTGAAGAAAAGGATGGATTCTTAATGCTCATTTTATAACTCAGATTTCCCAGTGCGGGTCGGAAAAACCTCTTGCTCCGAAATTTTTGTTAAGAAAATCGTTGATACCCTTGAAGATTTTGACAAGAGTCTCCTCTTTTGAGGTGTCCTCCGGCGGGTTTCTCAGGCCAAGCTCCACGAGGGCATTTTGAAGCTCCGACAGCACGCGGGCGTATTCGTCGCCGTTTACGTTTGTTTTGTTCATGTGATTCTGCGCGGCATCAATTTTGCTCTGAAGCATTGCGGCGTCGCTTCCCGTGACCTTGCCGTTTGCAATGCACTCTTTCGCATATGCAATTGTGTTGTTCAAATCCCTGCCGTCGCGTCCGTGGTTGAACTGAGGATAATCCTCGGGATAAGAATAAACGCTGGTGAAGTCTTCGTCGGTGAGCAGAGCAACGGCGAGCCTCATGACAACATCGTTCGTGCCGGTTCTCTCATGGTCCTGGTCGGCGAAATAGAACGTGGTGTCGGGCAAAAGGCCTGTTGAAGCATCAACAATACGGTCGGGCGAAATGTGATTGTGACCTGCGGCGGAGCAATGTGTGTTCTGCTGGACATATGCCTCGTCAAGCGGAGTGTCGATGTACCCGAAGGTTGCGCCCATGGAGGTGGAATCGGTATGGATAATGCCGTCTGCATTGCTCTTTGACCATGACGGAGTAATCTTATACATCATATGGTTGTAAGCCACAACGTCAAAGACCTTGACTCCTTTTTCAACAAGGCGCATGATGTTCGCGTCAGAACGCAGCTGCGCCTGATAGTATCTGTCCGTCTGCGCCTTTATCTTCGCCTGAGCAGGGTCTGAAAGCCACTTATCCGAGCACTCCTGATAGTATGCGGAAGGGACAAGACCCCAGAGCATGGTGCAGTTGCGAAGCAAGGTCTTCGACAGTGAATCCACGGTTTTGTCAAAGATGCTGTGCACGGTCTTTTTGGGAAGGATGCGCAGGAGAATGTCGATGAGATAGCTTGTTGAGCTGTAATCCATAAGCGAAGGGATAAGCTCATCATAAAGCATATCGTCCGTTGTGGAAAACCGGCCGCTGTAAACATCGCCGACGATGTTTGAACCGTCAAGTGCGGGGATAATGTAAATCACGCGGTTGATTTTGTCCGCAACATCCGGATAATAATCGAGCAGAGCGTTTGCGAGCGCGCCGCCCATGCTGATGGGAACGAGGTTGACCTTGTCGTGACCGGTCTCCTCAATCATTTGGTTTATCATTGCATAAATTTCCGCGGCCTGTTCGTTGAGATTGCCGAGAGAGTTATATGAATAGAAATACAGATGATCCTCACCTGCAATTTCAGAAAATTTCTGAAGCGGAATAGCTCTGTATATATGGTTTTTTTCGTCTTGGGTGCACTCGGCAAGACTGTGGGGGTACTTGTCCGCACGGACGTTGTTTATCGGCTGACCGTTATCGTCGCAGGCGTTGATTGAAAAAGCATCCGCCGCAACAGCCGCAACGGCATCGGAAAGCCCGATGTCCTGCTGAAGAATCAGAGAAAGAATAACCGGAATAAGTGCTTTTTTCAGTGCAAGCTTGACAAGAGGCATTGTCTCAATGAAAAACGGAGCGGAAAGAATTTCCCCGTTCTCGTCTTTGACCTCGTTGCCGATGTCGTCATAATACCTGACCTTTGACTGGAAAATTCCGGGGATTACAAGCGATGGGGTGTATTCACAGTCGCACGGCTGTGTCTGCGCTGTTGCCGAAACGGCTATTGTTCCCGCAAGCATAATCAGGACGAGCAAAGTTGCGATGATTGCTTTGATCTTCTTGTTCATAAAACAATTCCTGCCTTATCTCAAATTTTTACTTTTTTAATTCTAACACAACGTCCGAGCATTTTTCAAGCGTTTAAAACACAAAACCGTTATTAATAATTAACTTTTTGTAAACAAAGCACAAGCGGCGGGCGAACGCCTGCATTTTTTGATATAATCAGCTCATTAAGAAAACCCTTGTCGGGGAAAGGGCTGATGGAATGTCAAGCAGCAATATCGGCAAGAAATATCTCACAAAGGGGAACGTTGCCTCCTTTGCAATCGCGGGCTTCGGACAGAACCTTATTATCAGCATGGTAAACTCCTACATACTGTTTTTCTACACCGATGTTTTTCTTATCGGAGCTGCCCCGGCAGGTGTTCTGATGATCGTTGCCCGCATCTGGGATGCCTTCAACGACCCGATTATGGGAACTTTTGTTGACAAAACAAGAACCAAATGGGGCAAAATGCGCCCGTATATTCTCTTTGCCGCCGGACCTCTTGCCGTGTGCACCGGGCTGCTTTTTCTCAACCCCGACCTCGGTCTGACGGGCAAAATTATTTATGCCTATGTCACATATATTTGTTGGGGAATGATTTACACCGTGGGCGATGTTCCTTTTTGGGGGCTTGCCTCGGCGATGACGCCGAACCCGGTTGAGCGTGTGTCATTCATTTCAACCTCACGCCTCGTCCACTCGCTCGGCAGCGCCCTGCCCATGCTTCTTGTGCCGCTGATTGTCGGCAAGCTCGGGAACAGCAGGGGTTATACGGTGAGCGGCATTGTCGCCGGAGTTGTCGGCGGCGTGCTGTTTTTGCTCGCTTTTCTGGGAACGGAGGAGCGCAATAAGAGCGCGGGGAACTCCCCCACTCTGCGCGAGTGCTTCAGCTTTCTGATGCTCAACAAGCCTCTCGGCTGCGTTGTCTTGGCGAACGCCCTCGGCTTTTTGCGCGCAGTGCCGATCACGGCGGGGATGTATGTTGCAAACTATGTTCTCGGCGAGCAGACCCTCAGCGTTTTCGGAAAGGCCTTTATCCTCAACGGCACAATGCTCAACACTGTTTTGATTGCAGGCTGGGCTGTTGCAGGCTTTGTCGGAATGATATTCACCCCGATGCTCTGCAAAAAAATGGACTATAAACAGATTTTCACGGTTTTTTCGGTTGTCGGCTTTGCGGCGAGCGCGGCGCTCATCTTCCTCAAGCCGTCCTTTGCCGGCGTTTTCATCTGCCTTCTCGCAGTCGGTCTGCCGTACGGCATAATCTGCAACATAAACTACGCCATGATTGCCGACAGCGTGGATTATGTTGAATGGATAACCGGCAAGCGTACCGAGGGCATCACCGTTTCTTTCCAAACACTAATGAACAAGCTCATGACGGCACTGCAGTCGGGTGCGGTTTCAATCGCGCTCATCGTCATCAATTTTGCCCCTCCGGTCAAAAATGCGCTGGGTGAAACCGTTATGCAGGCGCAAAGTGAAACAACGCTCAGAGGGCTTTATCTTCTCATCAGCCTGCTCCCCGCAATCGGCTGGGCGCTGAGCATAATCCCGATGAGGTTCTACCGCTTTATCGGAGCGGAGCGCGACCTTGTAACCGAGGAGCTTGAACAGCGCCGCAACGAAGTTAAAGAGCCGCAGAACGTATGAGATCCGCGCCCGAAACACATGCCGTGAATCCGTAAAAATATATATCAATATAAAGCTAAAAAACTGTTGACATTCGTCGAAAGAAGTTATATTATCTGCATTGAGCCTAAAACCATATAAAAGGCTCGGAGAGGGGCTGCATAGTTGAAAGAGAAAGTCATAATTGATTTGAAAAACATCTCCATTCAGTTCGGAGAGGAAAAAATTCTGAAGAATATCAATCTCTACATTCGCGACAAGGAGTTTATCACACTCCTGGGGCCGTCCGGTTGCGGAAAAACAACAACCCTGCGCATTATCGGCGGCTTTCTTGAGCCGGATGAAGGTGAGATTCTTTTCGACAATAAAAAGGTTAATGGTGTGCCGCCTCACAAGAGGCAGGTCAACACCATTTTTCAGCGTTATGCTCTTTTTCCGCATCTCAATGTTTTTGAAAACGTGGCGTTCGGTCTTCGTGTGAAAAAGCTTCCCGCAAAGGAAATTGAGAACACCGTCACCGAAATGCTTGCTCTTGTCAATCTCAAGGGCTTTGAGAAGCGCAGGGTGCAGCTTATGTCCGGCGGGCAGCAGCAGCGCGTGGCCATCGCCCGCGCGCTGATCAACGAGCCGAAGGTTCTGCTGCTGGATGAACCTCTCGGCGCGCTGGACCTGAAGCTGCGCAAGGGGATGCAGATGGAGCTCAAGCGTATCCAGCAGCGTCTCGGCATCACGTTCATTTATGTCACGCACGACCAGGAGGAAGCGCTTTCGATGTCGGACACCATCGTTGTTATGAACAACGGTGAAATTCAGCAAATCGGCACCCCGCTGGATGTTTACAACGAACCGAAAAACGCTTTTGTTGCTGACTTTATCGGTGAAAGCAACATTGTTGACGGCATTATGCTCCGCGACCTTGTTGTGCGTTTTTCCGGCCACACCTTCAACTGCCTTGACAACGGCTTTGCTCCGAATGAGGCGGTGGATGTGGTTGTCCGCCCGGAGGACGTTGACGTTGTCGCCCCGGAAAAAGGAATGCTGCGCGGCACCGTCACCTCAGTCACCTTCAAGGGCGTGCACTTTGAAATCATCGTTGACATCGGCGGCTTCAAGTGGATGATTCAGTCAACAGATTACCAGGCTGTCGGCAGCGTCATCGGTCTGAGCATCGAGCCAGACGCCATTCACATAATGAAAAAGTCCGAATACTCCGGTATGTTCGGCGATTACAGCTCCTTCAGTGAGGAGTTCGACGAGCTTTCGGATGTTAACGCCGTCATTGATGACGAGGAAAACACCGGGGGGGACAGCAAGTGAAGCATCGCACCTCTGCACTTGCAAGGGCAGCAACCGCTCCCCACATCATCTGGTCGGTGATTTTCATTGTCGCCCCGCTTGCCGTCGTGGTTTATTACGCGTTCACCGACGCACAGGGAGCGTTCACCTTTGCAAACATAACAAATCTGCAGGACTATATTCCGACTTTTGCCCGCTCGATTTCATACGGAATCATCGCAACGATAATCTGCTTTTTTCTGGCGTATCCGCTCGCTTACTTCATTTCGCAGAGAAGCGAGAACTATCAGCGGACGATGCTCATGCTCGTCATGCTGCCGATGTGGATGAATTTCCTCATCAGAACATATTCGTGGACAACAATTCTTGCAAACACCGGCATCATCAATTCCTTCATCAAGTTTCTCGGCTTTGCGCCGCTGCATCTGATAAACACTCGCGAAGCGGTCATCCTCGGCATGGTTTACAATTTTCTTCCCTACATGATTCTCCCGATTTACTCCGTCATGGCAAAGCTCGACCGCTCGGTTATTGAGGCTGCGCAGGATCTCGGAGCGGGAAAGCCGGCAATTCTGCGCAGAATAATCTTCCCGCTGAGTCTGCCGGGCGTGGTTTCCGGAATAACAATGGTTTTTGTGCCGTCCGTGAGCACATTCTACATTTCTCAAAAGCTCGGCGGCGGAAAATTTCTCCTTGTGGGAGACGCAATCGAAACGCAGTTCCAATCGGCCTACAACTATAATCTCGGCGCGGCACTGTCTCTGGTTCTCATGGTGCTCATTCTGATTTGTATGGCTGTTATGAACAGGTTTGCCGATTCGGATGACGGGGGTGTTATCGTATGAAAACAGCCTCGAAGATTTACACCGTGCTCATTCTTGTTTTTCTCTATGCGCCGATGCTTGTGCTGCTGGTTTATTCATTCAACTCCTCAACAAGCACCTCTGTTTTCGCCGGGTTTTCACTCAAATGGTATGGGGAGCTTTTCCGCGATTCGGAAACGCTTGAGGCATTGAAAAACACACTCGTGCTCGCAGTCACCTCGTCTATTATTGCGACGGTTATCGGAACTGCGGCAGCTGTCGGGATTGACAAAATGCATTCGCGCCGTCTGCGTTCGTGCGTGCTTTCCGTAACAAACATCCCGATGATGAATCCCGACATTGTCACAGGCGTTTCAATGATGCTGCTGTTTGTCTTTGTCGGCGCATTGCTGAAAATTTCGGGCATACTGAGCTTCTGGACTCTGCTCATTGCGCACATCACCTTCAACCTGCCCTATGTTATCCTGTCCGTTCTGCCGAAGCTCCGCCAGTCGGACCCCCACCTTGCCGAAGCGGCGCAGGATCTCGGCTGTCCGCCGTTCAAGGCGTTCTTCAAGGCGACTCTGCCGACGATTATGCCCGGAATATTCACGGGAATGATGATGGCTTTCACTCTTTCTCTGGATGATTTCGTGATCAGCTATTTTGCTGTCGGTCCGAAGTTTCAGACTCTGCCCATCAGAATTTTCTCAATGACAAAGAAGCGCGTGACCCCTGACATGTACGCACTCTCAAGCCTTATTTTCATCACAATTCTGCTGCTCCTCATTTTGATCAACGTCACGCAGGCGCGCGGCGAAAAGAAGCGGAACAACCGCTGATATCAAAAAACAATCTGAAGGGAAGGTAATGGTTATGAACAAATTCACAGCTCTCCTCCTTGCGTTTGCTCTCACTGCATGTCTGCTCGTCTTCGGCGGCTGCGGCGGCGAAGAAGCCACTGTAAAGACTGCCTATGTCGGCAAGTATTCCCGTGAATTTGAGGGAACAGAACTCAATGTCTACAACTGGGGCGAATATATTTCCGACGGTTACGAAGGCTCACTTGATGTAAACAAGGAGTTTGAAAAGTTGACCGGCATCACCGTAAACTATTCAAATTACGACACAAACGAATCCATGTATGCAAAGCTCAAGAGCGGCGGAGTTAATTACGACATTGTCATTCCGTCTGACTACATGATTGAGCGTCTCATCAACGAGAACATGCTTGAAAAGCTTGATTTTGCAAACATTCCGAATTACTCCTACATCGCGGATGAATATCACGGAATGTACTTTGACCCGAATGATGAGTATTCCGTCCCCTACAGTGTCGGAATGGTCGGATTGATTTACAACACCACCATGGTTAAGGGCACGCCGGACAGCTGGAGCATCATGTGGGATGAGCAATACAAGGACATGATTCTCACCTTCAACAACTCGCGTGACGCGTTCGGCATCGCGCAGTATTACCTCGGACAGGATGTCAACTCAAAAGACGCGAAAGACTGGAATGCCGCCGCCGAAAAGCTCAAGGAGCAGAAGCCGCTCATTCAGTCCTATGTTATGGACGATGTTTTTGCAAAAATGGAATCCGGCGAGGCCGCCATTGCTCCCTACTACGCGGGAGACTATCTGACAATGGCCGAGAACAACGAGGACCTTGCTTTTGTTTACCCCAAGGAGGGCACAAACATCTTTGTTGATTCAGTGTGCATCCCCACTGCAAGCACAAACAAGGCCGCGGCGGAAATGTACATCAATTTCCTCTGCGAGCCGGAAATCGCCCTTGCAAACGCCGAGGCGATTTATTACGCTTCTCCGAATACGGCGGTTATGACAAACGAAAACTATTCCGTGAAGGACAACGAAATCCTTTATCCCTCCGAAGAGGTCAAGAAAAACGCGCAGTATTTCCACAATCTCGACAGTGAAACCCTGGCGCTGCTTGCAAGGCTCTGGGAGCAGGTTAAGCTTGCCGGCTGAATTTAACACCCCGAATGCCGCGAAAGCGATTGAAACAACATCGGTTTCGCGGCACATTTTATAAATACCGGAGGAAATCTTTATGGTTAAGCACATTGTTTTCTGGAAGGTCAGAAACGACGAAAACAAGCAGGCAAACATGGAGCACATGAGAGAAATTCTCACCGCCCTTGTCGGAAAGGTTGACGGTCTGCTTTCGGCTGAGGTCGGCTTCAATTTCAATCCGATAGGCTATGACATTGCACTTTATTCAACACTCGAAAGCCGTGAAGCTCTGGACAGATATCAGGTGCACCCGGACCATATGAAGGTCAAGGAGTTTGTGCACTCTGTTGTTACAGACAGGGTTGTGGTTGATTATGACTGCTGAAAAGAAATATTATCTCGGGTTCGACATCGGCGGCACAAAATGCGCTGCAGCGCTCGGAGAAGCTGTCGGCTCCGACATACATATCATTGACAAATCATTTTTTCAAACAAAGAAAGAACGCGGCTGGCAGGCTGTGGTCGCTGAGCTTTGCGCCGCGGCGGACGCCCTGCTGGCGGCAAACGGCTCGCCCGTTCTCACCCGCATCGGATTGAGCTGCGGAGGACCTCTCGACAGCGTAAAAGGTGTTGTGCAGTGCCCGCCCAATCTTCCCGACTGGGACGAAGTACCTATAGTAGATATTCTGAAAAGTCATTTCGGTGTTGAGACAAGGCTGCAGAATGACGCAAATGCCTGCGCCGTTGCCGAATGGAAATTCGGTGCCGGCAGAGGGCTTGACAACATGATTTTTCTCACCTTCGGCACGGGCATGGGCGCGGGACTGATTCTCGGCGGCAGGCTCTATTCCGGAAGCTGTGACCTTGCCGGCGAGGTCGGGCACATGAGGCTTACGGATGACGGTCCGGAGGGCTACGGCAAGCACGGTTCCTTCGAGGGCTATTGCAGCGGAGGCGGCATAGCGCGGCTTGCGCAGGCAAGAGCACTCGAGGCGCTGAACAGCGGCAGGCCGTTCGCCTGGTGCAAAAACGAGAGCGAGCTTGAAAGCATTTCGGCAAAGTCGGTCTCCGTCTTTGCGGATAACGGGGACGGCGACGCAAAGGAGATTTACAGCATCTGCGGAGAGCACCTCGGCCGCGGCCTCGCAGTGCTGATTGATTTGCTCAACCCGCAGGCAATTGTAATCGGCAGCATCTTCACGCGAAGCAGAGAGCTGCTTGAGCCTGCGATGAACAGTGTTTTAAAGCGAGAATGCCTTGCGATGTCGCTCGAAAAATGCAGAATACTCCCCGCCGCCCTCGGCGAGAGCATTGGAGATTACGCGGCGCTTGGCGTTGCGTTGATGTGAGGTTATGTTTATGTCGGACGCAATTTCAACCCTTTTTGAAAGATATGATGTTCTCAGCGTCTGTGCGGACGATATCCGCGCAGCGTATGCCCTGCTCGAGAACTGCTTTGAGAATTCCGGCAAGCTGCTTGTGTGCGGCAACGGCGGCAGTGCTGCGGACTGTGAGCACATTGTCGGCGAGCTGATGAAGGGCTTTTTGCTCAAGCGTCCTCTCCCGCAGAGCGAATACACAGCATTTTCCGCCGCGGGTCTCGGCTCAATACAAAGGGCTTTGCCCGCGATTTCGCTTGTGTCACACACGGCACTCATGACCGCTTTTTCAAACGATGTCGATTCATCTCTCGTATTCGCACAGCAGGTTTACGGATATTCCCGAGGCTGTCCGAATGACGTGCTGCTCGGGCTTTCCACCTCAGGCAATTCGGCAAACGTCGTAAAGGCGCTTGAGGCGGCAAAGCTGCTCGGAGTGAAAACGGTTGCGATAACCGGTTTGTCGTCCGGCAAGGCGGGCAAGCTTGCAGACATATGTATTTGTCTGCCGGAAAGCGAAACCTTCAAGGTTCAGGAGCTGACTCTGCCGGTTTATCACGCGCTTTGCGCACAGCTTGAGGCTCACTTTTTCGGATGAACTATTTTTTCGGCAGTTTGACCCGTACTGATATTTTCATCGGATTTCCGAGCCGATATTCTTCTTTGATTCACAGGCAAAGGCTGATTTTGAAGGATGTTTCAGCCGACAATTGAGTTTTTTACGGACAGCCCGGACGTGCAAAGAGTCAAGCACATAAAAACGCCTCCCGAAGCATATCAATTAGCGATATGATTTCGGGAGGTTTTATTTTGAACGGTATTGTTGAAGAAAGAGCGGTCGAACTCGGAAGATACATAGTTGACACCGGAGCAACAGTGCGTTGTGCTGCGGCATATTTCGGTGTGAGCAAATCCACGGTGCATACCGACGTTGCGTCACGACTGCCGAGGCTTAACCCGCAACTGTACAAGCAGGTGAGGCAAATCCTGGAAATTAACAAAGCACAACGGCATATCAGGGGCGGTCAGGCAACAAAGAACAAATACAAAAGCCTCAAAAAATAAATGCCGGTTTAATGCAAAAAATGGTCGGAACGCTATTGCATATTTTGGAGTTTTCCTTTATAATTGAGTGGATAATACAGATTAACGAGATTATTTGTAAGGGAAACTTTGAAATGCCGACAAGATACTCCGTATCGCTTGAAAAAATAATCAAAGACCATTCTCTGAATGTGTTTTACACACCGCAGGACCTCGGCGGAATATACGTCGTATCCCAGGACGTAAACCGTCCTGGTCTTCTGCTTTCCGGCTATAGCGGCTTCTTTGACAAGGAGCGCGTTCAGTTTGTGGGTCTTGCCGAAATCGAATATATCAAAAGCCTTCCCACAGACAAGGCCTTTGCCAGCATGGAAAGACTGATGTCGGAAAAGCCTGTCGCGGTCATTGTCACGCGTTCTCTGAGCTTTCCGGATGAGCTGCTGGAGCTTGCAAAAAAATACTCCGTTCCGCTGCTCGGCTCCTCGGACACAACCTCCGGCTGCATGTCAGCGCTTATCTCCTATCTCGGAGTCGAGCTTGCACCGAGGATTACCCGTCACGGTGTTCACGTTGAGGTTTACGGTGAGGGCGTTCTCATTCTCGGAGACAGCGGAGTGGGCAAAAGCGAAACTGCGCTTGAGCTCATAAAACGCGGACACAGGCTCATTGCCGATGACGCGGTTGAAATCCGTCGCGTCTCCTCTCACACACTCGTCGGCTCCGCGCCGGACAATATCCGCCACTTCATTGAGCTGCGCGGCGTCGGCATAATCAACGCCCGGCGCATTTTCGGTATGGGCGCCGTCAAGGTGACTGAAAAGGTGGACATGGTGGTTCAGCTTGAACCGTGGGACACCAATAAGGTCTATGACCGCCTCGGCCTTGAAAACGAATACATTGACATTCTCGGCATCAGCGTGCCGATAACCGTCGTGCCCGTCAAGCCCGGGCGCAACCTTTCAATTATTATTGAAGCCGCCGCAATGAACAACAGGCAGAAAAAGCTCGGCTACAATGCCGCACGTGAGCTGCTTCACAGCCTCGGAATGACGGATGACATTACTCCCGAAAAAGAGGAGCTGGAGGTCTGGCACAATTTCTGAGCGGCAGAAATATATTAAATTGCGGGAATCCCCGCGGAAGTATACGGAGGAACAAGCTATGTACAGAGTCGGTGTGGACCTCGGAGGAACAAACATTGCTGTCGGAGTTGTTGACGATGAATTCAAAATCGTCGGCAGGGGTAAAATGAAAACAAATCTTCCCAGAAGCGCTGAAGAAATTTTTGCGGACATTGCAACAGCCGTTAAAATGGCGGTTGAGGATGCGGGAATCGGGCTGGACGAGGTTTCAAGCATCGGCATCGGCACTCCCGGCTCTGTCAATAAGCAGACAGGTTATATTGACTTTGCAAACAACCTTGATTTCAACAAGGTGCCCGCGAAGGAAATGCTTGAAAAAGCTCTCGGCAGAACAACATACATTGACAATGACGCAAACTGCGCGGCTCTGGGCGAGGCTCTTGCGGGCTGCGGCAAAGGTGTGAACAGCTTTGTTGCAATCACCCTGGGCACAGGCGTCGGCAGCGGCATTGTTATTGACGGGAAGCTTGTCAACGGCGTAAACTATGCCGCGGGCGAAATGGGTCACATGGTCATTGTGGTTGACGGAGAGCAATGCAACTGCGGCAGACGCGGCTGCTGGGAGCGCTACGCCTCCGCTACCGCTCTGATTGAGCAGACAAAGGATTCTATGAAGCACAATCAGGACAGTGTGATGTGGCAGCTGGTCAGCGACAACATTGACGCTGTCAACGGCCGCACAGCCTTTGATGCCATGCGCCAAGGCGATGACGCCGGAAAAGCTGTTGTTGCAAGATACATTTATTATGTTGCAATAGGTATAATTAATATTATCAATGCTCTCCAGCCGGAGATAATCTGCCTGAGCGGCGGCATAAGCCACGAGAAGGAATTCCTGCTTGAGCCGCTTCGTAAGCACGTTATCCGTGAAAGATACAGCATTTACGCCGAAAAGCAGACACAGCTTTGCTGCGCAGTGCTCGGCAACGATGCCGGCATCATCGGGGCTGCTCTGCTGGACAGCTGATTGGAGTCCGTATGAGCACCCTTCTTTCCGATTTAATCCGCTTTGCAGACGGCGTTGATTGCCGTGCCGTGCAAAACGCCCCGATGTCCGAATACACAAGCTTCAAAACCGGCGGCTGTGCCCGGCTCATGCTTTTTCCGAACAGTGCGGAGTGCCTGTCCGGTATCCTTGCTTTGTGTGAGCAGCACTCCTGCTCCCCTGTTATCATCGGGAACGGAAGCAATCTGCTCGTGTCGGACAGCGGCATAGACGGCGTTGTGATACGCATCGGTCAGGAGCTTTCCGACATTGCGCTTGAGGATGAAACACATATCGTATGCTCGGCAGGTGTAAGCCTTGCAAGGCTTTGCCTGTTTGCTCTGGAGAATTCACTCACCGGGCTGGAGTTCGCTTACGGAATACCGGGCACGGCGGGCGGAGCGGCGTTCATGAACGCGGGAGCGTACGGCGGTGAAATGAAGGATGTACTCACCTGCTGTGAGCACTTGACGGCAAACGGCACACTAGGGTCTTTTTCCGGTGACGAGCTGGGGCTTGCATACCGCCGCAGTGTTTATTCCGAAAATCATTATGTTATCACACGCCTGCACCTTTCCCTGCAAAAGGGAGACAGCGGCGATATCCGCGCAAAAATGGACGAGCTGCTTTCCCGCAGGAAGGATAAACAGCCGCTTGAATATCCCAGCGCTGGCAGCACTTTCAAACGCCCCGAGGGGCACTATGCCGGCGCGCTCATTGAGCAGTGCGGGCTAAAAGGAGCAAACGTCGGCGGTGCTTACGTCAGTGAAAAGCACGCCGGATTTATTGTCAACAAGAACAAGGCAACATCAACAGACATTATGCTGCTCATTGAGCTTGTTCAAAACACGGTTTATGCAAAAACAGGCGTTGTGCTTGAACCGGAGGTCAGGTTTATCGGATTCTGAAGAGAAAAAGAGGGTTGTTAAAAATGGAACTGCTTATTGTCACCGGACTTTCCGGCGCGGGAAAATCAAGGGTTGTTGACGCTCTTGAAGATATCGGTTTTTTCTGCACCGACAATATGCCTCCGAAGCTGCTTCCCTTCTTTGTTGATCTTCTTCTCAATTCACGAGAAAAGCGGGAACGTGTTGCAATTGTTACGGACATCCGGGTCGGCGGCTCATTCGGCGACCTTTTCAGCGCGCTGGACACCTTGAAGGACAAGGGCTGTGCCTACAAAACACTGTTCATTGATGCCTCCAACGAGGTGCTTGTGCGCAGGTACAAAGAAACGCGCCGCAAGCATCCTCTGAGCAATATGTTCAACGGCTCTCTCAACGATGCAATTGAGTATGAGAGAAAGATTCTCGAACCGGTGCGCCAGATTGCCGATTTTATTTTTGATTCCTCATACACAACCGCCGGCGAATGCAAGGAGCGTATCGCCGAAATGTTCCTTGACGATCCTTCAAAGGCCTTGCAGATTCACTGCGTTTCCTTTGGCTACAAATACGGCATACCGAACGATTCGGACCTTGTTTTTGATGTGCGCTGTCTGCCAAATCCATTTTACATTCCCGATCTGAAAGAAAAAACCGGGCTGGATGCACCGGTGCGCGAGTACGTTTTGAAGTGGGACGAAACAAAGGAGCTTATCCCAAAGCTTTTTGACCTGATTGATTATCTCATTCCGCTTTACCGCGCCGAGGGCAAGAGCCAGGTTGTCATTGCCGTGGGGTGCACAGGCGGCCGTCACCGCTCCGTTGTGTTTGCGGAGCTTATCAAGGAGCATCTGTCCGGCAGCGGACTGCTGTTGAGTGTTAAACACAGGGACATTAGAAAATAAAGCTTTTTCTTTTGTCTAAACAAATACGGATAATATAATCCCCTCAGAGCAGGCACTTGAAATACAAAATTTCAGGCTGCGCTGAGGGGATATTTATTTGATATCGCCGAAGGTAAATTAATTATTCGTTTATTCTCAGGGCAAGCATTGTGATGTCGTCAAACTGCTCCGCACCGTCAACAAAGAGATCAATGTCATTCTTAACCTCTTTGAGCATCACGTCAAGAGAAGTGTCCGCGTTCTTGTCCAGAATCTTCCGAAGTCTGTCTTCACCGTAAAGCTCCTCCGCCGTGCTTGTCGCCTCGGTAACACCGTCGGTATACAGATAAAGCTCATCTCCCTTTTCAAGGGAAATTTCGTTCTGCCTGTAATTTGTGCCCTCCATGCCCGCAAGAATGAAGCCGGGGCGGCACTTAAGATATTCAAACGAGCCGTCAGCTTTTTTGAGCAAGGGAGGATTGTGTCCCGCGTTGACATAAGTAAATTTTCCGGTGCTGATTTCGAGAATTCCCATCCATGCGGTGACAAACATTCCCGCATCGTTGTTTTCGCAGAGCTGCGAGTTCACCGAGGTGAAAACGCTTGCCGGGGTGTTACCCTCCTGCGTGTAATTCTTAATCAGCGTTTTTGCAATAACCATGAACAGTGCCGCAGGGACTCCCTTGCCCGAAACGTCGGCAATGACAACCGCAAGGTGGTCTTCATCAACCATAAAGAAATCGTAAAAGTCGCCGCCGACCTCTTTTGCAGGCTGCATGGTGGCGTAAATATTGAACTCGCTGCGGTTCGGGAATGGCGGGAAGATGGAAGGCAGCATCGAAGCCTGAATATGTGTCGCCACGTTCAGCTCTGCGCCGATACGTTCCTTTTCGGCGGTGACGCTTTCAAGATTGGAAATGTAGTTCTCAATCTCCTCCATCATCCGGTTGAAGCTCAGCGCAACGTCGTTCAATTCATCCTTGGTGTTGAGTTTGATATAATACTGCGAGCAGCCGTCGCTGTGGTTGGACGCTGCAAATTCGCAAACCTTCTTTTCGATTTCACGAATCGGGTTGAGGACGTATTTTTGAATGATCACAAGCAGCAATGCGCAGCAGACAAGAACAATCGAGCCTACAATCAGCATCATCTGTATTGTGAAGTTGCGCATATAATGCATGATTTCGTCCATGCTTACATCGACGCCGACCAGCGCCACCGTTTCGCCGGCGGCATTCTTGACAGGAGCATAGGTGCTTGCGAGATAGCCGTAATCGGTGTTTGTGATTTCAAGGTCCTTGATTACCTCGCCTGTGCGGTAAACCAGCTTGGCGTTCCCGAAATTCTCATCGGTGAGGTTTTCTTCAAAGCCCAGATCACCCTCATCAATATCGCCCGCAGCATATTCGGCATCGGTATATATGTCAAAAATATACGTTGCCGTATCGTCGGAGGTCGGCACCATGACATAGAGATATTCCACGCTGCTCAAATATTCCTTGATTGTCACGAGCTCACTTCTGAGGCGGAAATATTCATCGTCCTTCTGCTGTGTCCGAGCATATCCGACAAGCTCATCGCCGTCAAGTCTGTCGGCTGCAAGCAATGCAATGTCGGTTGCCTGCTTTGCATAATCATTGAGAATGTTGTTCCTGTGCCCCAAGGATATTGTCAGGCTGATTGCAACGAGAACAATCACAAAGAACGCGGAAAACATTATGAGAAATTTTGTTTTGAGGTTGATTCTTTTCATATCTGCGGCGTTAAGCCTTTACCACACCCTTCTCATCTTTTTCTGCGGCGGATATGCTGCTTTTAATCTTGCGTCTGCCTATTAAAGAACTCAGGCAGAAAATCACTGCGAGAACTGCAATGACCGCGCCGAACACAAGCAGTCCTTTTTCAAGACCGATAACAAGAACATAGCCGAACAGGAACGAGCCTGCCGTCTGCGAAAAGTTTTCAAACAGACTGTAGACACCCATTGAGCGCGAATAGCCGTAGCTCTTGACCTCCTTGAGCTCGGAGTAATAGGAGGTCTGAGTTGCGTAACCGAAGCTGTCGGATATGCCCAAAACCACAAGTGCAATGAGCAGCACGGGAATGTTCTGATAGCGTCCGACAAGTGCAAATGCCGCGAAATAAATCACACTTGCCAGAAGCAGCATCACCGGCTTGCTCACACGGCGGCTGAGCTTCTTGACAATGATGTTGCCGAAGCACATTATCGCAAGTCCGTTGAGAAGGTAGGAATAACCGAGATAGGTTTCGTTCATTCCGAGCTGTTCGCCGATAATGGGATAGAGATAGTTGAGATAGTATCCCGCTGCGATAACGGGAATGACAATGCCGACAAAATACAGCAATATGCGCGGCTTAAACAGGAACCTTATCAGGCTTATCCGTTTTACCTCGTTGTTCTCTGCTTCGGAAAGCTTTTCTTTTGTGAAATAGAGTGCTGAGAAGATCAGCACGAACACACTCAGCCCTGCCGCAAAAATCAGAATGCTGCGATAGGACATCCAGTGAATCAGAAAGCCTCCGAACACGATTCCGCTGTTCATGCCGTTCTGGAGAGCGGCGTTGTAGTTGACAAAGCCCTCCTGAACCGAGCTTTCGTCCGATTCTTCGGCTATCATTGTGTTGATGATCAAAAGCACAATGCCCCAGCCGCAGCCCTGCACGGCGTTGCCGACTGTCAGCATCAGCAGATCCGGACGAATAAATCTTATGCACAGTCCGGCTGTGAAAAGAACCCCGCCGATTATTCCCGAGCCTCTGCGTCCGAACTTTTTGATGAAAAATGTTCCGAACAGCGAGAACAGCGCTCCGGTGAGCACCTCCGCGGATATGGGGAAGGCGGCGAGAATTTCGGGCGGAAGGTTGAGGAAGGTTGTTCCGCTTTCCTGGGCGAGTGTCAGAGCGTAATATGACAGGAAGCAGGTTGTGATGTTTGTGACAAAGAAAACAAGGAACACAACTATGCGCATCATATTTGCGCGCGAGGTGTTTGTCAGTTTTCTGTCGCCCGAGTGAAGAAGACTTCTGAACTTTTTTCTGGAATTTGCAAATGCAATGACTTCAATTGCAATCATTATGATGACAATTGACATAACAAGGATATTGATAAGGAGGTCACGGATAAGGCTGCTGTTTGCTTCGCTGAACGCAGTCAGATCCGTTCCGATTTCCACAAGACCGATAACACTGCCGTCATCACCTAACAGTGGATTCAGAATGAACATGAAGTTGCCCTCGGAATTGTCGAGGCTCGAATAAAACATCTTTTCGCCGGTTGTAATGATGTGTTGTTCGTCCGAGTCTTCGTATTCCCAGTCATAAGGATAGTTTATGCCGTACGCTTCTTCAAGGGTATACCGCAAGGTTATAACCCCGTCATTAATGCTGTAGAGCTGACAGTAGAGGTCGCCGGCGTTGCCGTTATCGTCGAGGAGAAGGTTTTCGATGCTCTGCTTGACGATTTTGTAATCCTTTCCGTTGTAAGCCGAAAGTTCGTTGAGAGCGAGGAAGGAGCTTTTGGGAAGGGTGTTGTTGAGCGCGAGTGCTATTGAATTCTCGCGGTCATGCGTTTCCTGAAGCAAACGGTCATTAAAGTTGCCGAAGGTGAGACCGATGAAAAGCCCAGCAACTGCAAAGGTCAGCGCGATAACAATAACCGACATTCTCACCGTTCCGGAGTCCGATTTGATAATACGGATTACGCCGAGCACAAGGAAAAACAAAAGTGCTGCGGCGGCAAGAACTGCGGAAATCCAGAACACATATACGCTCACATTGATGTCGTGAGAATAAAAGAATGTTGACTCAACCTGAATCTCACCGTTTTCTTCCCAGATTATTTCATCGCTGTTCACCGTCATAAAGCCGTCCGAAGCATCTGCAACATACTGAATGTAGCTGTCAGCCAGGAGCTCGGGATCATAGCTGTCGGTAATCTCATAATTAAAATAATAACAATTATATCCGTCATCAGTAAGTGTGTTGATTGTTCTGAAGCCGAGATCGGTTACATACAGCGTGCCGTCACCGCCGAAGCTCATATACCACGGTATGCTCAGCTTGTCGGTTTTCGGCGCGTTATAAATTTTCGAAAAAGCTTTATCGCCGTTTTTGATTTTGCCGATTATACCGTTGTAGGTGATAAGGTAAAGAGAGGAATCCTCCTCCGAATACAGCGCATCGCGCACATAAACCGAAGCATCTTTATATTTAAATATCTCCGGATTCTTACCGACGATGTTCATTGTGACTCCGCTGCCTGTGAGGGTATAATAGCACAGCCCCTCATCCGTGAACTGCATGCGCACAATACTGCACTTCATCACGCGCTTTTCATGGTGAATGTCCGCAACGGTTGAAATATATTCACCTGTCGGTGAAAACTTTTTGATGCACTCGCGAGAAATTGAAAAGCTCGATTCCTCGGAAAGCTCTTTTGAATGTATGTATATGTTTCCGTCTGCATCGCAGCAAACGGAGTTTGCAAAATAAAAGCCGTCCTCCGCTGTGCTCTCGCCGCCGATAACGGCTTCAATCAAGCCGTTCGCATTGATGTGCACAACCTCATATCCGGAAGAATCAATAACAACCTTCCCGCCGTTATTGTCGGAGCAAATGTAAGATATGTTGGCAATTGTGTATCCGTCCTTCGGATTTTTGCCGAATGCTTCAATGTTTAAATAAGAAAAAACCGTTCCTACACAGAGCACTGCAAAAAGGACAAACTTCAGAACCTTCATAGCCTTTGATTTCTTACTCAACTTTTGTACCTCCCAGAATCAGTTCGTAGTTGCGGGACAGCGTATAAGGTGCAAGCTTTTGTTTGAATTTTCTGAGTCCTACGACTCCCATATCCTCGGTATAGTTTATCTGCTCAATTCCGTCGCCGGCGTTTTCAATGATTACTTTATGCACAAAGTCCGTGACGCCCTTCATTGACCTTGACACCTTTTTGACAAGAACCTCCAGCTCGGTGCCGCACACCGTGTAGCCCGCATATGCTACACACTTGCCCTGCGAGCGAATGAGGAAGCTTTTAAACCCGGTTTTTTCTGCGTTCTCAAGCATATTTCTGAGTGCATCCAGCATACAGCCGTAAACACATTCGTTACATGAATGGAAAGGACACCAGACTTGTTTGAGGAAATCAAGATATTCCTGCAAATTGTCTGAAGAAAGCCACTCGACGCTCGGTTCAAATCTGCGCAGAAAATATCTGATGTTGTATTTGATATCGGCTTTATTCAGATAGCCGAGAAAATCATCAAAAGAATAAATATAATCGCTTAGTGAATCATCATACTTTTTTTGTATGTTAAATTTTCCGGAGCTTTCAAAATACGGCAGCATCCATTCCTTAACATAGTACATCCGGAACGGCAGCCCCATAGCCCGGAAAACGCCGTCAAGAAATTCGAGAGCCTTTTCGGGGCATTTTTTATTGTAGCTGCACATCGGCGGAAAGCAAATCCAAGTATGGTACACGGCATCATTAAATATGATGCAGAGTGCTCCGTCCACAACCTTAAAGTAAGGCACTGTGGAATTTTCCCATCCGATTATGCTCGGAAGATTCGAGCATGAAGAAAGCGGACCGTCCGCCATGGACATGAAATTGTCAAACAACTCGCGGTTATCGGCAGTCAACAGTTCAAAACCGTAATTCAGCACGGTTTTTTCATCGTCGCGCATAAAGTTCCTCCTAGATTTATGGGTTTTGTGCTGAAAGAATGTCACGGAGCTTGCCGATTGCACGGTGATTGAGAAACCTGACATTGGAATAGCTTATGTTCATAATTTCCGCAATCCGCTTCGGTGAACAGTCTTCATAATAACGCATTATAATTATATCTCTTTCACGCTCCGGCAGCTGCTCCAGGGCTGCCGCAAGCTGTTCCAACTCCTCCTCACGAACAAGGGAATCGCCGTTTGCACTTTCATCGGTGAACGGAATTATTTCAAGGTTTTCCTCATATCCCGTATGCGTTTTCTGTGTTTTGCACCGTCTGAAATAATCTCTGAGTGTGCTCTGTGTGATTGTGTATATCCATGTGGATATGCTTGCCTTTGAGGGATCATAAGAATCAAATGAGTTCAGCGCTTTCAAAAAAACTGCGGAAGCGAGATCCTCCGCGTCGCTGAAGTTGTTTATGCTCGATGAAATGTAACGAACCACCTTGCCGTGATATTCGGCGTACACCGATTCTTCAAACTCAGTCTTCATCGTCGTCACTCTCCGAAAAAGCTTCAGGAGAATCGGCACTGTACGACGCGATATCACCGGCTGCCCAAACATTAACATCCTCGTCCGAAAGTGCAAACGCCTCCGGGGAGCTCATACGCCGCTCGGTACCGCCGATGAGCTCGGCCAAACGCGGGTTTGAGCAAAACTTTTGAAATTCAAAAAGTGAGGTCAGTTTTGCTTCATTAAAAATCATATTAAAACCGCCTTTCAGTTACTTAGTGCTGCGGGGACGTCAAGGCGCTGCCTTTCGACAAGCTCGGCAAAAACACCGCCCTTGTCTATGAGTGCATCAAACTTTCCGTCCTCAACGATTTTGCCTTTGTCGAGAACAATTATCCTGTCACACTGCTTTATTGTGGAAAGGCGGTGGGCGATAACTATTCTCGTGCATTTGAGATTGTCAAGAGAATGCGAAACGGTTTTTTGAGTGATGTTGTCGAGCGCAGAGGTTGCCTCGTCAAACATCAGAATACGCGGTTTGGGTGCGATGGCGCGCGCTATCATAAGACGCTGGCGCTGACCGCCCGAAATTCCTCCCGAGCCCTCGGAAATTAGGGTGTGCATCCCCATCGGCATATGGCGGATGTCCTCTGCAATTCCCGACATTTCCGCAGCCTGCCACGCATCGTCAAGTGACAGCCACGGGGCGGAAATGACGATGTTTGAATAAATGTCGCCGGAAAACAGCTTGCCGTTTTGCATAACGGTGCCGATATTACGACGCAGTGATTTGAGGTCGAGTGCGGAAAGGTCCTTGCCGTCATAATACACGGCACCCTTCTGAGGAAGCTCAAACCCCAGCATAAGTCGCATCAGGGTTGATTTGCCGCAGCCGGTTGTGCCGACAATGGCAACGTACTGCCCGGGACGTATCTTCAAACTCAGATTGTCAATTACAAGAGGCATATCCTCGCTGTATCTGAATGAGACATTGTTCAGCTCGATTGCACCCGAAAGCCTTGTGACAACCCTTTTGCCCTGAGAAATTTCCGGAACGGCCTTGAGAATCGGCTTAATAATATTGAGAGTCGGTTTAATCTGAGAGAAATCCGCCGACACCATAACAACGGAAATGAACGCTCCGCTGACCATACCGTAAGCCACATCAAAAGCCATATACTCCGCCACACTGACGTTCGACTTGACGGCGAAAAAGTATATGACCGCGGTGCCGACAAAGGTTACTGCGGTGACAAGCGCATTGATTATCTTCATAATCAACGGCGGATTGTATTTGCACTCCGCCGTGTCGCGGTAAAGATGCGCCCACTTTGCAAACGCCCTCTTTTCAGCTCCCGAAAGCTTGATTTTCTGGATGCTTGAAAGCAGAGAGAAAACGAAGCCGCTTTCCTTTGCACTGAATTTGAGTTCCTCGTTCAGGCACTTGCTCTGGAGCGCGGAGGCAACGGCAATGAGTACAGCTGTCGCCAGCAGCACGACAATTGCAGGAACAGCGAGTGCGGGTGCGTAATGAAAAATCTGTCCGATATACATCAGTGAAAACACTGTCGAAAGTCCGGTTGTCAGCACAATTGAGGACAGCCCCGTGCAAAGAGAGTTGATTCTCTTGATTCTGCTTGCAAGGTCGCCCGCACTGTACTTTTTGAAGAATTCGGCAGGCAGTGAAAGCACTCTCATCATTGAAGCGGATTCAACGGCTATGTTCATTTTTGCCTGTATCCTCGAGGTGACAAGCGCTTTTGCAATTTCTATGAGCTGAGTGGAGACCGCAATGCCGACAAGCAGAACAAGCGCCGCCGCAAACAGGCTCATGCTTCCGCCCATTACCACCTTGCTGAAAATCAGGCGGTTTGCATATGCGCTCAGAAGCCCAATCAGGCTCACGGCAAGTGTGGCGGCGGCAATCATTGCGCAGTCCGTGACGGAAAGCGTGCTGCCGATGTATTTGAAAAGGTCTTTTGTTGTCAGCTCGCGAAGCGGAAACGGTTTATAAAAGCAAATCGCGTCCGGCGATATCTTGCCGACATTTTTGCCCGTCACCTTCACACGCTTCCCGGACTCAAAGTCAAAGAATCCGTAACCGGAAATTTTGTTGGGTGTCAGCGCGATGATCTTGCCGTCGGTTGTCGTGGCAAGCAGAGCACCGATGCCGTCCTTATACCAGTTGTCCGTGAGAGTCACGTCCCTGCGCATGATTCCGGAGGGACGCAGAAGGTATTCAAGCTGATCGTTGACATCCGTCAGACTGTCGGGCAGCTCCTGCGGAGCCACACGGTAAAATTTCAGGATGTCGCCGATTGCGTCCTTCGCCTGTTTTCTTTTGTCATTCAGCGCGGCGGACATTGCACTCTTGCCCATAATGACGCTTGACATATCCGCAAATGCTTCGGAAAAAGAGTCGTCATCATTTTTGATTCGCTGTCTAATCTGTTCGTCAAACCATCCCATGAAAACGCCCCCTTATTCGTTTGAAACAAGCTGTGTATACAGCCCGCCGGCAGCATACAATTCATCATGTGTGCCGCGCTCGATAACCTTGCCTCTGTCCATAACGATTATCTCATCACAGTCCCGGATTGTTGAAAGACGGTGAGCAACCACGATGCAGGTGATTCCCCTGTCCTTGATTGACTTGACAACCTCGTATTCCGTTTTTGCGTCGAGCGCAGAGGTTGCTTCGTCCATAATGATTACTGTCGGATCCTGTGCGAGCACCCTTGCGATTTCCATTCTCTGCCTCTGACCGCCGGAAAAATCCTTGCCGCCCTCCAAGAGCTTGTATTGATAACCGCCGTCGCGCATCATGATGTCCTCATGAATCTGAGCGTCTCTTGCAGCCATTATCATTTCAAAGTCCTCAATTGAGGAGTCCCACATTTTGATGTTGTTTGCAATTGTGTCCTCAAAGAGGATGATGTCCTGATCCACAACCGCAACCGAGCCTGTGAAAACAGTCCTGTTGATTTCGTTAATCGGTTTGCCGTCAAAAAGTATTTCACCGCTCCACGGCTTGTACAAGCCGGAAATGAGCTTTGAAAGCGTCGATTTTCCGCATCCGGAGGAGCCGACAAAGGCAACGCGGTTTCCCGGTTCAAGAGAAAGATTGAAGTTTTCAATGAGCGGTTCGCCGAGCCTTGAATATCCGAAGGTGATGTCCCTTAGCTCGATTTTGCCCGTGAGCTTGTCGAAAGACTGATCCTCCTCGGACACAGCGTCATCCTCGGCATCATAGTTTATGTCGGTTTCATAATTCATCACGTCTTCAATGCGCTCCATATTCGTGCGCATCTCCTGAATTTTCTGTCCGGCATCAATAAGGCTCTGTGCGGGAGACATAAACGAAGACATAAAGCCCTGAAACGCAAGTATCATACCGACTGTGAAGCTGCCGTTGATGACAAGGTAAACGCCGAGCATAAGCACCGCAACATCAGCAAATGCACTGACAAGGCGCGGAATAACGCCGAGATACTCATTGATTTTTGAGTATTTCACATTTTGCGTGTTGACGCTCGCCTGATAACCCGACCATTTTTCGTAATACCCGTTTTCGGCACCGGATGCCTTGATTGTTTCAATCATTTCGATTCCGTTCACGGTGACGCCGGCAAGCTTTCCGGCGTCACGCATCTGAACGCGGGTGACATTGACTTTTTTGTTGGAAATGATTCTCGCAACAGCCAGATTGATGAGCATTGAAGCAACGCCGACAAGCGCAAGCGGCACGCTGTACCGCAGCATGACAATCAGATAAAACACCGTCATACAGGCGTTGAGAAGCATAGGTGCAAAGGTCTTTATGAGTTCGTTTGCAACGCTCTCGTTTTTCATCTGACGATCCGCAATGTCGCCCGCCATACGCTGTGAATAAAAATCCATCGGGACGCGCAGGACGTGCCAGATATATGTCGAGCTTGCAACAATTGCAAGCTTGCCCTCGATTTTCAGGGAATATATGCCGTTTATGCAGCCTATCACCAGCTCCAGCGCGGCAAGCAGGAACAGCGCAACGGTGAAAGGATAAAGCCAATCGGGATTGTTCCCGGAAAGCAGTCTGTCGATGAACACCCTTGAAAAACCGGGCTTAATCAGCCCGATAAGCGAAGTAATGACTGCTGTGAGAACAACAAAGGCAATTGCAGCCGATGTTCCCTCAAGTCTTTTCTTTGCAAAGCCGAGGATTGAGCGCGGCTTGCCGCTCGGCTCAAAGTGTTCACCCGGCTCAAAGCGCAGGCAGATGCCCGTGAAGCTGCTGTCGAACTCCTCCATTGACACCTTGACAACTCCGCGCGCAGGGTCGTTGAGGATTGCCTTGTTCTTTGTGAAGCCGTCAAGCACCACAAAATGGTTGAAGTTCCAGTGGATGATGCAGGGAAAAGTGCCCTCGCTTTTGAGTGCTTCAACCTCATATCTGAACGCCTTTGCATTCAGTCCGTAATTCCGCGCCGCCTTCAGAACGTTCTTTGCGTTTGAGCCGTCGCGCGACACTCCGCAGTCGCTCCTGACCTTTTCAAGCGGAACCCACATGCCGTAATAAGCAAGAACCATTGTGAGCGATGCAGCACCGCACTCAAGGGCTTCCATCTGCATAATCACCGGCACCTTTGCACAGCCGTGTTCAACCGGCGCCGGCACGGATTTTTTTCGGTTTTTCATCACGCTCACCTCAATCCCAGATAAAGGAGATGGGACTTACGCTTTCCGTTATCAATTCAAGGCTGACAATGCCGTTCGGGACATCCGGGACGGACACCGTGACCGCATAATTCCAATCGGAAAGAGCAAGAGAGTAGACCGTATATTCATCATATTCACCGGAAAGCGACTTTGCCGATACAGGCGTTGCCGCAATTTCGCTTATTTCTCCCGTGAGAGTTCCGATTCTCGCACTGTCTCCGATTTCAACTGCCGAAACACCGGGAAGATAGCAGGTTACAACTCCGTTTTTCGCAACACCGGAAACATTCACCGTTGTGTCAAGCTGCCCTGCGACACCCCATACAAACACTGCCGCAATGAGCACTATTGCCGCGGCAATGATTATCCACACGCTCACGTTTGCAACCTTTATGTAGTCGTTGAGCTGTTCGGGAGATGATACTTTATCCAAACTTTCTTTTCTGAAAACGGGATTTGCCATTTAATTTTCAGCCCCTTCACAATTATGGACAGCATACGAGTAACCGACAGCTGTCCGTAATATCAATATGTATTCTTTTGGATGGTGAGGGTATTTTTGCCGTCAGTGTACTCATACCTGACATCATCCATAATTTTTTTAACCATAAATATTCCGAGTCCGCCGATTTTTCTTTCTTCTGCTGATAAGGTGACATCCGGGTCGTCTTTTTCCAGAGGATTATAGGGTATGCCGCCGTCTTCAATCACAACCGTAACCTGTCCGCCTTCGGCATCACAGGACACACCGATATCTCCCTTTCCGTCCGGATAGGCATAGTAAACTATGTTGGAAAGGATCTCATCAAGGGCAATGCTCAGCCGGGTCTGCTCCTTTATCGGAAAACCGACAGCTTCGAGTTCGGTGCCGACGAATTCCTGAATGACGTCAATTTGCTCGAGAGCGGCAGGAACAATGATTTTTTTCATTCGAATATCAACCTTTCATTCGGACGGAAAAGCAGCTTTATTGAATTGTCAGAATATCAACAAAGCCCGTTACCTCGAACACTTCCATTATCGTTTCATTGACATTGCAAACTGTCATTTCTCCCTGCTTGTTCATAACCTTCTGCGCAGAAAGAAGAACACGGAGTCCGGCAGACGAAAGATAATCAAGGCCGGTAAAGTCAAAAATTAAGCTTGTAACTCCGTTTATTGAGCTCTTAAGAGTTGCCTCAAGCATAGGTGCGGTGGTGGTGTCGAGCCTGCCGACAAGTTCGAGAGTGAGGCTGCTGCCGTCTTCTTTTTTGTTGATTGTCATTTCCTATTCCTCCATAATATAGTAATATGTTTTATACAGTTATATTTTTCTGAATATATATCATTATCATATATCATTATTTTGCGCTTGTCAACGCTTTGCGCGTAAAAAAGCGAATTACAGATGTTACATATGCTTATACGTTCTAATATATAATTTGTTAGATGAAATCCACTAAAAACTTTATGCGGCCGCTCTTGATTAGAATTCGATATCGTGTTAAAATAGACAAAACTTTTTATATGGGAGGCGGTGCGGCATGACAAATGAAATGAAATATCTGATGCAGCTCTATGCTTGCGGCGCCGCCGGACGTAAAGCAGCGCCTCCCTGTGAACCGGTTGATTGGGAAAAGGTGGTGGGGCTTGCAGTTGAGCAAAGCATAACCTACACCGTTGCAATGGCTATTAAAAAATCCGACACCGGCTGCCCTGACGGCATCAAGGAAAGACTCATGTCTTCACTCATGGGAGCGTCACTGAAAAATCAAATCAAAACAGCCGGCATTCTTGAGCTGCTCGGCGGGCTTGAAAAAAGCAACATACATACTGTGCTTCTCAAGGGAATCGACGTTGCAAGATTCTATAAAAATCCGGAGTGCCGGGTATCGGCGGACACCGATATTCTTGTGCCTCCGGAGCAGGTAAACGCAGCACTCTCGCTTTTAATAAAGGAAGGCTGTGTTGTTGAACCGAAAACGAGAGAAATGCACCACCATGTCTGCACGCATCCCGCCCTCGGAATGATTGAACTTCATATCGCTCTTTGGGAGGATATGGTGGACGACGTTCTGTTCGGCAGCTCAGGAATAAGCGAAGCGTCGGTTCAGCCGAGAAGGCTTGTTTCAACAGACGACGGCGAATTTTACGCGCTCGGCAGCACGGATGCATTGATGTTCCTCACTCTGCATATGATAAAGCATTTCATTATCGGCGGAATGAGCCTGCGGATGATGATGGACACGGCGCTGTACTTTAAAAATCAGAAAGACAGCATTGATGTTGACGAATACTGGAGTTTTTTGCGTAAGCTCCGGTTTGACACATTGGTGAATTCGGTTTTCGGGGCAATGATAAAATACTGCGGATTCAGCCGTGAGGATTTTCCCCGGCTCGGAGATTATTCAGACAAAAATATTTCGGACATTCTTGATGATCTCGAAAAAGGCGGATGGCAGGGCAAGAAAGACGAGGTCAACAGAAAAGACGGCTGGTTTTTCCTCAAGCGTGAGCGCCAGCAGAGGCAGATGGGTGCGTTTAAGTCATTCGTTGCTATTTATTCGGACATTTTGAAAGACAAGCTGTATGCCCTGTTTCCCCCCTCGGCACACATGGTTCCGGACTATCCGAAGCTTCTGAAGTGCAAATGGCTCTACCCGTTTTGTTGGTTGCACAGATTGTTCACCAGGGGTTTAAAAGCCGAGCTGCACGGAAGAACAAGAAGCAGAAAGAACATTTCCGACGAAGACAGACTCGCTCTGGCGGGAAAAGAGCGTCTGAAGCTGTTCCGAAGGCTCGGAATAATGTGAAAAAGTTAAATGTAGATTTTTGTAATCCTACAAAGTTAAATGTAGATTTTTGTAAAGAAATGTTGACAGGTCGTTTAGAATATGTTAATATAATTTTGTTTGAAAGCTTTTTCACGGCACTTCAAAAAGTTTTTCCGAAAATATCTAACAAGTTTCTCCTCACTGCGTATAAAGAGTTGCAAGCATAAATAAGCTTGACATAAACAACAACAATTATGAAAAGGAGAATAATCATGGAAAAAGAATTCACAAAGGCCGAGCTTGCCGCATTGGCAACAGACGAAGGTGTTGAACTCACAGACGATATGCTTGATGACATTTCAGGCGGCGCAATGGATTCCGAGGTTTGGGCAACAATGTCTCCCGAAGAGCGCAAAAAGGCCCAGATGATTTCGATCGCTATGATCAAAAAGAATCAAACCTGCAACCTCTTCTGATTCAGTTTTTATTCAATTTATGTCAAAAACAACAATTGTACGGTGATTGTCAAAATTGCCGTACAATTGTTACGGTATAAAATCGGAGGTTATTACTATGTATCAGTCACCCGACATTATCAAAGTCAGCGTCGATGTCAAAGACACTTTTGCGGCATATACCGTTGAGTGCCCCGCAGACAATCAGACCGTCAACAGCGACCCGCAGCCGTGCTATCTGAGCCACCCCGGTGATGCTGTCAATTATCACTACGTCAACGGTCCGGAACCGTTTGTTCTCGGCGAGTGGTGCTATACTCTGCTTGATGCACCCGCAGGCCTCTTTTAATTGCAATTCCGGCGGAAACAGCTAAATGTTTCGCTTTGTTGCAGTTGACAGTGTTTTTTCTTTTAATAATTTAAGCAGGCAGTTTTTCAAGTTTTTCGAGAGCGAAGACAGACTGCCTTATTGTTCTGTCCGTTTTTATGCACTGACTGATGAATTTCTCAGCACTGTCGGCAAGGTTGAATCTTCAGTCGGCGATTATAATTTTCACGCGTGCGGG
>CAZIMM010000014.1:36166-39078 GCA_964540415.1 uncultured Eubacteriales bacterium | reverse complement strand
CCCCTGACCCACTGCTTAGAAGGCAGTTGCTCTATCCACCTGAGCTACAAGCGCAAAATGGAGCGGGTGATGGGAATCGAACCCACACAACCAGCTTGGAAGGCTGGGATTCTGCCATTGAACTACACCCGCGTAAATCAACGGTGATTATTTTACCACATCACACCGTAGAATGTCAATGAATTTTTAAATAATAGACAAAAACTTTTTTATATAAAATTATCCTTGCTTTTTTAAAAATTTCCTTCGTTACAGCATATCCTCAGCCGTATGTATCCGCACCGCAAAACTCCGCTTCAGCTCACAGAACCGGAGCCGACATTTTCAAACAGCCTGAGCACCGCCTCTTTCAGGACTGCGTTTTCAGGAGCTGCCAGTTTGCTGTCTTTCTCCAGAATTTGCCGGGCTACGCCTGCTGCCTGCTCCAGAACAGCCATGTCGGTGAGCATATCCGCGATTTTAAGCTCAGGCAAGCCGTGCTGGCGGCTGCCGAAAAAGTCGCCCGGTCCTCGCAGCTTCAAATCCTCCTCGGCGATTTTGAAACCGTCGTCTGTTTTGCACATTGTTTTGAGGCGTTTTTTTGCAGTTTCATTCTGAGAATCGGAAATAAGTATACACGACGATTTGTGCTCTCCCCTGCCCACTCTGCCGCGTAGCTGGTGGAGCTGCGACAGCCCGAAGCGTTCGGCGTTTTCGACAACCATAATCACCGCGTTAGGAACGTCCACTCCCACTTCAATAACTGTTGTTGACACAAGGAGCTGCAGCCTGCCGCCGGCAAAGTCCGCCATGACCTTTTCTTTTTCCGCCGCCTTCATTTTTCCGTGAAGCAATCCGACTCTGTACCCGCTGAACTCACCGTTTGCAAGCTTGGCGGCATATTCCTCGGCGGCGGCAAGGTCAAGCATATCACTCTGCTCAACAAGGGGGCATACAATATAGCCCTGCATGCCGCGGTCAAGATGGTCGCGCACATAGCCGTAAACGCGCTTGCGCAGTGAAGATGCGACACAGTAGGTTTCAATGCGCTGTCTGCCCGGAGGCAGCTCATCGAGGACGGAAATGTCCAGATCGCCGTAAACCATAAGCGCCAGAGTACGCGGAATCGGCGTTGCGGACATAACAAGCATATGGGCATTGTCGCCCTTGCTCGCCAGCGCACTGCGTTGACGCACTCCGAAACGGTGCTGTTCATCCGTGACAACAAGAGCAAGCCTTGAGAACTCAACATCCTGCTGAATGAGCGCATGTGTTCCGATGACAACATCGGTTTCGCCGTTTTTAAGTCTCTGCTTTATTTTCTTTTTCTCCGCAGCCGGCGTTGAACCGACGAGCAGTTCAACCGTGACTCCGCTGCCGTCAAGCAGCTTACTGAGAGTTTCAAAGTGCTGGCGGGCGAGAATTTCCGTGGGAGCCATGAGTGCGCTCTGCATTCCGCACCGCTGCACACTGAACATCAGCGCGGCGGCGACGGCGGTTTTGCCTGAACCGACATCTCCCTGAAGCAGTCTGCTCATGGGATAGCCGCTCGCCATGTCGACGAGTGCCTCATTTATTGACCGCTTTTGCGCACGGGTAAGCTCAAACGGCAGCAGCGTGCAAAACTCGGACGTGCTGTCTTTGAAAACGCGGCTTTTAGTCCGGCTTTTACTGCGCCCGCGCATGAGCAAAAGGCCGAGCCTGAGCACCAAAAGCTCCCGAAAGATGAGTGACCGGCGGGCTTCAAGCATTTTTTCCTCACTCGGAGGGAAATGTATGCAGCGGTAAGCATCTTTTGCACTGTAAAGTTTATATGCTTTACAAATGTCATCGGGCAGCAGCTCCGGCAAAAGGTCATCGCAAAGGTCAAGAGCTGTTGAAACGCAGTGTTCGATGAAGCGGGACGACAGCGTTTGCGTCTGCGGGTATATCGGGCGGATGCGCATACCGCCGGATACCGTTTCCACCATAGGTGAAGCCATTTCCCGATAAAAACGGCTGCCCGAAACCTTGCCGAAAAAAAGGTATTCATCTCCGGCAATGAGCTTTCGGGCAAGATATTTGTTATTAAAAATCGTAACCTTCATTACGCTTTTTCCGTCAGTTGCCTCAGACTTGTAAAGCGTCATGCCTTTACGTATTAAGTTCTCCGAAAAAGGGTAACTGAGCCATGCCCTTATGCAGCAATTCTCGTTTTGAGGCGCATCCTCGATTGAAACCGTCCTGCTCCAGTCCTCATAAGCACGCGGGAACAGATTGAGCAAATCCCGGACGGTAAAAACGCCGAGACGGGCAAGCTGTTTTGCTCTGACGTCGCCGACACCCTTGAGATATTTTACGTTTGTGTAAATATCCATTAAATCATCCTATGCTTTTCATTCAACAGAAATGATGAAGAAATAAATCGGCTGTCCTCCGTTGACAACGGACACCTCAGCATCGGAGCACCTGGATCTGAGCAGTGCTGCCAGCTCCTCCGCTTGCGCAGAAGTTGCATTTTCACCGTAAAACACTGTTATGACCGAAGATGACTTGCGCTTATAAAGGCGTCTTGCCACCTTGTAGCCCGCGCGGACAGGGGTCTGCTCAACAACAGTTATTTTTCCGTTCTCAATGCCGAGAATCTGCCCCTTGCGGATGCTTGTTCGGTCGTCCATGCTGCTGTCCCTTGCGGCAAAGGTGACGAGACCAGTTCCGACCTTTTCCGCCGCCCTAAGCATATTCATGTGATTTTCCTGTGCTGACAGGCTCTCGTCAAAGTTCAGCAGCGCAGCAACACCCATCGGAATTGACTTTGTGTAAACAACGCTCACCTTTCGTTCGGAAAGGCGCACAACCTGCTCCGCCGCCATGATGATGTTTTTGTTGTTCGGAAGCACAAAAACGTGTTCCGCCGGAGTTTTTATAACCGCGTTCAAAATATCGTCCGTGCT
>CAZIMM010000014.1:0-36156 GCA_964540415.1 uncultured Eubacteriales bacterium | reverse complement strand
CGGATTCATTGTCTGGCCGCCGCTGACAATTTCGTCCGCTCCCAGCTCTCTGAAAAGCTGCTCAAGGCCCTTGCCTGCGGCAACCGTGACGAAGCCGAAGGGCTTTTCCGGCGTGGCATATGTGATTTTTTCCGGCTGAACATTCTCGGGTTGTTCTTCCTGCTCCGGCTGCTCAATGTTGTTTTTATGCTGGTAACGCATATTGTCAATTTTAATGTTAACCAATTCACCCGCTCCGAGACCCGCCTGAATGACGCTGCCCGGCTCGTTGGAATGCGCGTGAACCTTGATGATATCGTCATCCTCAACAACAACAACGCAGTCGCCGATTGATTCGAGATATGCCCTGAGCTTGACAGCGCTCGCACCGCCCTTAGTCTTGTTGACTATATATTCGGTGCAGTAGGCAAATTTTATATCCTTCGTGTCAACTGTTGCAAACACACTTGCCGGGTCAGTTCTTTTTTCGCCCTCCCCGCCTTCGAACGGCTCACCGCCCTCGAACACGCGGGTTATGCCTGCAAGAATGAATACAAGCCCCTGTCCGCCCGCGTCAACAACGCCAGCCTTTTTCAGAACAGGCAATATTTCCGGCGTTTTGTCAAGCGCCGTCTGCGCTGCTTCACAGGCAGCGTGCCACACTGTGAGGATATCTCCGTCTTTCTCCGCCGTGGTTTTTGCCGCAACGGATGCCTCCCGGATAACGGTGAGAATTGTTCCCTCTGTCGGCTTCATAACCGCGTTATAGGCATATTCACAGCCGAGCGCCAGTGCATCCGCGACATCTGCCGCCTTTATATCGTCCTTGTCTCTCAGGCTTTTTGCTATGCCCCTGAAAATCAGTGAGAGAATTACACCCGAGTTACCACGAGCGCCGCGCAGCATGGCGGAGGCGGTTGTTTTGAGCACTGTCTGCGCAGTGCAATTGCCCGGAAGAACCGAAACCTCTCTTGTTGCCGCATTCATTGTCATTGACATGTTTGTGCCGGTGTCTCCGTCAGGCACGGGGAAAACGTTGAGTGCGTCAACCTTCTTCTTGTTGCTTTCAATATTATTAGCGGCTGAAATAACCGCCAGACGAAGCATAGCTCCGCTTATCATCAAATCACGTCCCAATTCAATTCTGCGGCTTCATGCCGTCAACATACACATTGACCATTTTCACTTCAAGCCCCGTCGCTTCCTCAACGGTATACTTGACCTTGTTTACAATGCTTCTCACAATTGCCTCAATATTCAGGCCGTAGGTTACAATTATGTGCAAATCCACATTCAGACCGTCCCCTTCCTTCCTGACAGCAACGCCCTGATCGGAAAAGTTGCGGCTCTTTTTGACAAAGCCGCGGATTTGCTGACATCTGTTTGTGTTTGCCATACCCGCAACACCGAAGCAACTTGACGCCGCAGAACATATCAGTGTTGAGAAATAGCTTTCAGTTATGTCTATGCTCCCGAGATGGTTTTCCAGTCTAATCATTTTCATTCTCCTGTATCATAAAAAGCTGTCAAAACTTCCAGTCACTTATGTTATAAAAAGGATCTGACGGTGTGCATTTGATTTCGGTTTTTATTGAACGCGTAAATGAAGCAACGCCGTTTCTCATGCACAGCGGAACAAACGGCATTTCCTTTGTAAACGCCGCGCAAAAATCGGCGCAGCTCATCTCTCCCGCACGCATGGAGTCATATGCGGCGGCGACTTCCGAAGATGAGTCAATCCCCATGTCAGCATCTCCGGAGCGGAAAAATGCCGACAGATTCATATCACCGCAAAGCTTGACCTCTCCGAGGTACATATCATAGCTTTCGTCACTGTAAGCTTTTTCATAATCTTCCCATGAAAGCCCGACCACATTCACTGCTATTCCGGCTTGTCCGAGCTGGGTTTTAAGCAGCTGTGCCGTTTCGGTTTTGAATGAGTTTTCATTGCACACCGCAAGAGAAAAAGAGAGCTTGTCGTTTCCCCTGCTGCGTACGCCCTGTGCCGTGCTGTTAAAGCCGACAACCTTGAGCAGTTCGATTGCGGAGCCGACTTCGGCTGCGGCGGATGTTTCAAAGGTCAGTTTGTCAAGCAAAAACCAGTTGGGATTTGCAGGCACGACCGCAGGCGTTGCGTGGCCTTGAAATGCCTGTGAGGAAATGACAGTCCGGTCCGCAAGAATGCCGATTGCCCTGCGAACGGCAGGCTCGGCGAGAAGAATGTTTTTTGTGTTGAATGAGATGAAAACGAGGTTGTTCATCGTCACCTCGATGCAGCTTGTGTTTGTGCGCGAAAGCTCTCCGGTGCTCAGGTCGTGGAATGCAAAGTCAGTGTTTCCGAGATCCACGCTGTGCGTAAAGCTTGCTGAATCGGGGATGTCGATGAGATCAATCGTCTGAATAATCGGCATTCCGCTGTTGTGCAGCGGATTTGCAACAAGCTTCATCTCCGCCGCGCTTCCCTCCGGAATGTATCTGCCCGTACCCAAAGGCACCGAAAGCTTTGCAAGATCCTTTTCCTTGCCGCTGTAGTTGTCGACCGTCCCGCTCTTCACAACGGGGAAATCCAGACAGGAGGCGGCGAAGATATCGGTTTTTTTCAGCGCAAAGCTTACGCTTGTGCCTGCTGCAACGGCTGATTTAAAGTTATCGAGCCGTGCGGAATAGACCTTCGATTTTTTTGCCTTATCAAACGAATATACAACATCCTCGGCTGTTACCGCCGAGCCGTTTGTAAAAACGCCGGTTGTGTTGAGAGTTACCTTGACCGAATCACCGTTGACCGCATAGCTTCTTGCAAGCACAGGCTGAGCCTCCAGGTTTTCGTCAAGGCGGAACAGTCCGTCATAAATCAGTGTTGAAAGGGAGATGTTGATTGCGCTGACTGCACGGTACGGGTCAAGCGTGTCTGTTTGAGAATAAGGCAGATTGAGCACAACCTGCTGGACCTTGACCGTTCCCGCACTGCTGTCCTTGGTTGTCTGAACATCGTCCCCGCCGCGCGAGCACGCCGACAAGAGCGCAAGACACAGCAGAAGGCAAAAAATTTTGATGGTTTTCGGTTTCATAATTACATCCGTTTCTGCGGTTTAAGCCTTTTTAATCTATGCGATGTTCAGCCTCTCGACTGCGGTTGTCTTTCCTGTCCTGTCGTCAATTTCAAACACGCAGGCGGACATTGTGCAATCTCCCGACGCAAAGTCAAAGCGAGCGGGCATGCCCGTTTTCAGCTTGCCGATGATAATTTCTGGCTTGACACCGAGCACAGACTGCACAACACCCGTCATCCCGAGGTCTGTTATATATCCGGTACCGTTCGGCAGAATCTGCTCGTCGGCGGTCTGGACGTGAGTATGCGTTCCGAAAACTGCCGACACTCTGCCGTCCAGATAAAAACCGAGCGCGCGTTTTTCGCCGGTAGCCTCTGCATGAAAGTCCACAAGCTTTATGCGGCAGTCCGAAAGCTTTTCAAGCTCGCTGTCAACGGCGCAGAACGGATTTTCCGCGTTTTCCATGAACGCCGACCCGCTCAGGTTTATTATGCCCACCCTGACACGGCCCATATCCATTATTCCGCTTCCCTTTCCGGGACAGCCCGAATAATAGTTGCACGGACGAATGACATATTCGGATGAATCAAAAAAATCGTTCATCTCGGCACGTCTGAACGCATGGTTTCCGGTTGTGATGAAATCAACTCCGCAGGCAAATAAATACTCTGCCGATTCCGGTGTGATACCGTTACCGGCAGCAGAATTTTCACCGTTGGCAATGCACAGGCTGATGCCCTTGAGTTTTTTCAACGCGGGCAGTCGCCGACGCAGGAACTCGCACCCCTGCATGCCGACAACATCCCCCACTGCAAGAATATTCATATACACTCCGTTATTCCGGTACAGTCACTTCAGCCGTTCGTGTACCCGCCTGCTCAAGCAGGAGAAAATCACTGTAAGTTATTTCGCCGTCCAAATCGGCATCGGCCGCAGCAAGCTGAACTGCCGAAAAGCCTGTGGCCATCCCCTCATAAATGAGGTTGACAAGGAAGGCATCCATTCCGTTTGCCTTTGCGTCTTTGTTGACGTCGCCGAGAACGGCAATATCATAACGGTTGACGGTTTCACCTTCATATTTCAACAGAACATACGAACCGGTTGCCCGCAGTCCGTTAATATGGTAGAACTCAACGGTATCCACATCGCCGGCGACCGAAAACAGAGTGTTGCACAGTCCGAGGTCCTTGGGCGCGATGTAAACAATTGAATGCTCATCGTCAATTCGCACCGTCGAGACTCCGGCATCTGTGAGGCGCGGACTGTCAACCAAAGATTCAATTGCAACGTTAATCGACAGCGCCATTGCGTCAACTTCCGCCTGCTCGTTGTTCATCTTGCCGCGCACCACGGCATTTACCGCCGCGTCAACATCGTCCATGCTGACATAATGATATCTGTTCAGCGCCCCGGCGCGGGAGATTGCCGCATCAACCTCCGAATAGTCTGCCGGGCCGAGCGGCTGCAAACGGTCAAGTGCGGAAAGCAGCTCCGCCGCCATTTCGTCAACTTCGTCCTGTTCGAACGCATATTTGCCGTAAACCACTTTTGCGACTGCGGCATCGGCAATTTCAAAATTGATATAGTCGTTTCTGTTGAGTGAATTGATGATTGCAAGATACTGGTCAACCTCGCTGTAATTCGCCGCGCCGTATTTTGTTTTTAAAGCTTCATAGGCGCTGAGATAAGCGTTGACCATGTTATAGCTGCTGACAAGCGGATGGAACTCCGAGGGGTTGTCTTCAACGGTGCTGCTGCTGTTGTCAGCGTCGCAGACAATCGCTTTAACCTGCGCTCCCGTCAGATTGGGATGCGCGGCGAAAACAAGCGCCGCCACGCCCGTGACAAAGGGGCAAGCCATTGAGGTGCCGCCGGCGAGTGCGTACCGACCTGTTTCAGTTGAAGCCGTCGGGGAAACATAGCAGCTGAAGATCGAGCTGCCCGGAGCGGCAATGTCAACATCGGGCCCGGCGTTTGAAAAACTGCACTGCCTGTACCCTCCGTTATACTGCTCCGCAGCGCCGACAATTATCACGCGGTTGTGCACCTTTTGCGCGTTTACATAGCTCAGCCCCGTGTTGTTCGGTGAAACAGTAATGCCGGCGAACAGGCCGTTCTGCTTTGAATCAACGCTGTAGTAATCGGTTCTCACAACATATTCTTCGCCCTGATCGTTGATTGCTTTGGTTTGCTTATAAAATCCGTTGCCGGCACTTTGGCAGACGACAAAATCGTAGCCGTTGTCCAGCAGGTTTTTGACGGTTGAGGATGCGCAGGAGGCGTTGTAATCAATAATTGCCTGGGAACGTGTTGTGCCGTATTCAAGAGCCCCGAGGCCGAGGGAAAGATTGACTGCCTTCGCACCGCTTTCCACGATTGCCGTGACAAGATTCAGAATATATGTCATTGAGTCATTGGTGCCGCTCTTCGGAGAAAAGTCGGCGCAATACAACTGACTGTTCCACACGACGCCGGTCAGACCGGTGTTGTTGTTTGCAATCGCGCCGATGATGCCTGCGACATGCGACCCGTGATAATAACCGCTGTCCCCGGCGTTGGTGATGTCGTTTTCAAGCTCAAGCGTCTGATTCGGGAAGAAAATTCTGCCTGACAAATCATCGTGATTTGTCTTGAAACCGCCGTCAACAATGCCGACTTTCACTGTAGAATAGTATGCGCTGTAATCCCACGCGCTCAACGCACGAATTGCTTCAACTCCCCAATTGTTGCCCGACGGAGAATCTTCCGACCAATCGGAGCCTCCCCAAGGGTCGTTCGGTGTTGTCATGTTCAGTTCAATGTCCGCCATATATTCCGGCCTTGCGGACTCAACGCCGTCCATATCGGAAAGCTTTTTGCAAAGCGCATTTATTTCTGAAATGCTTTCGGCATCCACTCTGATTTGCCAGAGGTCGAGCGAATTCAGATAAGCCACCTTTGTGCCGCCGACGGAAGCAGTGATTTCCGCTCGCCGTGAAGCGGAGGCAGAGTCTTCAAACACGATGTCGACAAGGTTCATAACATATTGCTCACCGGTTTCGGTGTCCGTTGCAAGTTCCCGCTCCTCCGGTTCGTAGACATAGCCCCTGTCATACTCATAGACCTCGGTGAACACTTCCGTCTGCCCGTTTTCAAGCTCGGCGGTAACAGTGACGGTGTTTTTTCCGGGTCTGAGCTGAACAACACCGGCGTTCCAGTGCCCGGAATCAAGCCGTGCCTCGCCCGCTGTGACGTCTTCGCCGTCACCTTCGCCGGCAACGGAATATGTAACCTTCATAATTTTTCCGTTGGAGGATACATCGCCCGAAAGCTCCTGCCCCGGACGTTCAACCGCGCCTTCGGAGTTTGTCGGTATCGCATTGAACGAAAGCTCCGCTCTGAGCGGAATCAGTCCGCCCGAACAGCCCGTAAAGAACGCAAAAAGGCACACAAACGAAAGCATAAGGCAAAATGCGCGTCTTTTCATGATGCCACCTCCGTTATGTACCCTAAAGAAAAAGTGAATGTTATTTGTCCTCCCCGATTCCGACAAGATAGAATGAGAGACTCCAAAGAAGAATTGCAAGGAAAATTACAATCTGCATAATCACGGCGGAGCTGAGCTGGAGCGCCTTAACATCGAACACATAATCTGTCAGATTGCCTGCGGAAAGCAGACCCGCAATTGCTCCGATAGTGTTGCCGGATGCGGAAAGAATTTCGTTGATAAGCCCGGACACACCGACTGTGCCGTTGACAATCAGTGAAGAAATGCGGCCGAAGGAGATGAGTGATGTTGCCGCACAGACTATGCCCGCCGCTCCGAGGCAGGCATTGACTTTGTATGGCTTTTTGAGCCATGAGCAAACAATGACAGCGAGAGCCGTGAGCATCAGCAGCACAAGGGACACCGCGCAGATTATTGCCGGAGCCTTGAGCGGTGCAATAAACTCCAGAACCTCGGCGCTGATTTTCGGAAATGAAAATCCGCCGTTACCCAAACCGCCGAAGGTCTCATAGATTTGTTTGATTGAGAACTCATCGTTGAAAAATGAGTCCAGCAGTGAGATTTCGGCAAACACACGCACAAACTTCAAAAAGAACAACGCGGGGAACACGCTCAAAGCGAGCAGAATGCTGCCGACTCTGTAAGCTATCTTCATTGTTTCTATTCCTCCGCCTTTCGATTCTGTGAATGCCGGGAAGAGCCGTTCAATACACTGTTAAAGCATACTGTTATAGTATATTATATCATACTTTCACTTATTTGTCCACGATGAATTGAGTGCAACGGTGCGGTTGACAATAAGCTTTTCGGGAGTGCTTTCCTTGTCAACACAGTAATAGCCCTGGCGCATGAACTGGAAGGTGTCACCCGGCTTTATCCCGCGCAGTCCGCCCTCGAGCAGGCAGCCTTTGAGCACCGTGAGTGAATCCGGGTTGATGTCTTCGGGTGTCTCGGGGATTTCCGCATTGAACAGCCTGTCGTACATCCTGATTTCGGCTGTCACGCAATCGTCCGCGCTCACCCAGTGGAGAGTGCCTCTGACCTTTCTGCCGTCCGGCGAGTTGCCGCCGCGGCTTTCCGGGTCATATGTGCAGTGCAGGCAGGTTACCTCACCGTTTTCGTCTGTTTCAAAGCTGTTGCAGGTGACAAAATACGCGCTCTTGAGCCTCACCTCGTTGCCGGGGAACAGGCGGAAGAACTTTTTGACGGGCTCTGCCATAAAATCGTCCCGCTCGACAAACAGGTTTTTGGAGAACACAACTGTTCTTGTGCCCAGCTCCGGCTTGTCAGGATTGACTTCAACCTCAATATTCTCGGTTTTGCCCTCGGGATAATTGTCAATCACCAGCTTCAGCGGACGCAGCACCGCCATTGCACGCGGCGCGTCGGCATTGAGCCTGTCCCTTACGCAAGCCTCAAGCAGGCCGTAATCAACAACGCTGTAAGCCTTCGACACGCCCACACGCTCAATAAAATCACGGATTGCCTGTGCCGGATATCCCCTTCTGCGCATTCCGCAAAGCGTCACCATGCGGGGGTCGTCCCAACCGCTGACTGTGCCCGACTCAACCATTTCGAGGCATTTGCGCTTGCTTGTCTGGCAGTAGTTCAGATTGAGACGAGCAAATTCAATCTGGCGCGGCGGCTCTTCAAAGCCTATCTGCTCAATAAACCAGTTATAAAGCGGTCTGTGATTTTCAAATTCCAGAGAGCAGAGTGAATATGTGACACCCTCTCTTGCGTCCGAAAGAGGATGTGCAAAGTCATACATCGGGTAAACGCACCATTTGTCCCCGGTCTGGTGGTGCGAAACGTGGGCGATTCTGTAAATCACCGGGTCGCGCATATTGAGGTTCGGAGAGGACATATCAATCTTTGCGCGCAGCACCTTTTCGCCGTTTGCGTACTCGCCTGCCGTCATCTTTGCGAACAGCTCGAGGTTTTCTTCAACCGAGCGCTCACGGTAAGGGCTGTTTCTGCCCGGTTCGGTGAGAGTGCCCCTGTATTCGCGGATTTCGTCCGCGCTCAGGTCGCACACATATGCCTTGCCTGCCTTGATGAGCTTGATTGCGCATTCGTAAAGAAAATCAAAATAGCTCGAAGCATAATAGCAGTCCTTCCATTTGAAGCCGAGCCACTCGATGTCCTCCTTGATAGCGTCAACATATTCCGTGTCCTCTTTTGAGGGGTTGGTGTCGTCAAGGCGGAGATTGCACACGCCGCCGTATTTTTCGGCGGTCAAAAAATCAATGCATATCGCCTTGGCGTGGCCTATGTGCAGATAGCCGTTCGGCTCCGGAGGGAAGCGGGTCTGCACCCTTGTGTTCTTCCCCTCCGACAGCTCGCCGTCGATGATGTCATAGATAAAGTTTGAATTGTTATCTTCCATATGAAGCCAACCTTTCCGCGGTCTTTTCTTTTCCGAGAATTCCCATTATCGCATGCAGATCGGGAGTGTTTGAGCGCCCCGTGACCGCAAGGCGGATAACCCCTGAAATGTCCCCGACGTGACCCTTGAACGCCTGCGGATTCTGCTTGAATTCCTTAACGTTTGGAGTATATCCGAGTTCCGGACACATATCCTTGATTTTCGCAAACCAGGTATCCTTGTCATCGTCTGCGTCAAAGACCTCAGCATATTTGTTGAGGATTGCGCGCACGTCCTCGCTTTTCATACCCTCGGGGAGCTGTGCCGGGACAAACAGTTCATCAAAGAAATATGAAACATAGTCCCTGACCTCGTTCCACTTGGCAATGTCCTTCCGCGGCTTTGAACCGCCGCGATCAACCGCGAATATTTTCACGGAGTATTCCGGGTCGCGTTCGAGCAGAGAGCAAAGCTCGGGGTCGTACTCCCTTGCCCATTCACAAACGTCTTCAAAAACCTGACGCGCCGGCATAACACTGATGACATTTTTGCTCACGTCTGCAAGCTTAACCAAATCAAACAGTGCTCCGCTCGGGCTCATCTTTTTGATGTTGAAGGGAAAGTCCCATCTGTCCGCAAGGGGGTTGGCTCTGCGCCAGTCCTCAAAGTTGGAGTTGATGAGAGTGAAGAGATATTCGAGCACGCTCTCCTTCGGAAAGCCCTGCTCAAAGAAATAGCTCACCGCCGCCTCGGGGTCCTTGCGCTTGGAGAGCTTGCGCTTGCCGCCGTCCTCCTCCTTCATGAGAGGTGCAACGTGGGCATACTTTACGGGCTTGAAGCCGCAGGTTTTGAACAGCTCTATGTGCAGCGGCACGGAGGATATCCACTCGTCGCCCCTTATGACATGGGTTGTGCGCATAAAATGGTCGTCAACAGCGTGAGCGAAGTGGTAAGTCGGGATGCCGTCACTTTTGAGCAGCACGGCGTCGGTCATATTCTCGGCGGCCTCGATTTTTCCTCTGATAAGGTCGTCAAAATAAGCACGGCCGTCCTCTTTTCCTTTTGAGCGCAGGCGGAGCACCCAAGGCTTGCCTGCAGCTATTTTTTCAAGCCGCTCCTCAAGTGAAAGGCTGCGGCAGTGCGCATATTTTCCGAAGTATCCCTTGATCTGCGCGCAGTCGCCCTCCTGGCGCTCACGAAGCTGAGCGAGCTCCTCCTCTGAGCAGAAGCACGGATATGCGTCGCCGTTGAGCACAAGCTGTTTTGCAACAGTCTGGTATATTTCCGCGCGGCAGCTTTGCCGGTAGGGCGCGTAGTCGCCGGTTTCCGAGCTTTCACCGGTCATACCCTCGTCAAAAACAATACCGAATTTTGCGAAGCTGTCGATTATCGTCCTGACACCGTTTTCAATCTCTCTTTTTTTGTCGGTATCTTCAATTCTCAAAAAAATCCTGCCGCCGCTTTTTTTCGCCGTGAGCACGTTCACAAGGCAGGTGAAAAGTCCGCCGAGATGAAGATAGCCTGTCGGACTCGGGGCAAAGCGTGTCACTCTCGCTCCCTCCGGCAGATTTCGCGCCGGAAAGCGGTTTTCAAGCTCTTCGACAGTTCCCGTAATATCCGGAAAGAGCGCCTGAGCAAGCTTGATGTTTGAATCGTTCATTTTGTTAACCTCGTTCAATCGGAAATATATGCATCGCCGTTATAAATGCAGTTTGTGGTGAAAAAGCGTATGCCGAGCTGATAAAGAGAATCAAGCTGTGAAAGGCTGTCCACCGTCCACGCGGCAAGCTTTATATCTCTTTCCGCCGCCTGTTTTATCACGGAATCGGTGTTTTTCTTATTGTTTGCGTTGAAAGCGACCCTCAGCTCGGGGTTTTCCCCGGCAAGTTTCAAAGCGTCCTCTTCAAGCTCCGACACAAGCAGCCAGACCGTCACAAGCTTATCGCCGTACATCAGTCCGGGCTTGTCCTTCTGAAGCTGCAAAAGAGCGTCAATCTGATTCCTGTCAAAGCTTACGATATACAACTCGCTGCCGCTGAAAAGCCGCCGTGCCTCAAGAACAAGTTTTTCCATAAAACCTGTTCCGGGGGTTTTTATCTCAATCATCGGCTTCATATTGTATTCATTGCATGCATTGATTGCCTGCTCAAGCGTCGGTATCTGCTCCGGAACGGCGTTCTTGTCGCCGTTGTCAAGGCGGAAGGCAAGCAGATCTTTATAGGTCATTTCTTCAACGGTGCCTTTACCGTCGGTTGTTCTTTTGATATCGTCATCGTGCATGAGCACCCACACACCGTCCTTTGTGAGACGGATGTCGAACTCCACACGTTCATATCCCATTTCTCCGGCAAGGTTGATTGCCTCGATTGAGTTTTCGGGAGCCTTACAGGAAAAGCCCCTGTGAGCCGTCAGACTGACCTGCCCGCTGTATTTGCCCATATCAAGCGTCGTCTGTTCCTGAGCGTTTCTGCCGCACGCGGCAAGGCAACCGGACAGGACAAGAATCGCAAGCAGCGCCGACACATACCGGAATAATTTCTTTCGGCTCTGTTTGACTGTCATAAAAGCATTTCCTCCCTTTTTATATGCGGCATAAAGCCCTCAGCAGCCTCCGCGGATTATCTGAAGCTCGTCCGCATTCAATTCGCGGCAGCCGCCCGGCCCGAGTGAAGCGTCCAGCTCCACGCCGCCGATGCTTGTCCGTCTGAGCGTCACCACGCCGTTTCCGACGGCGGCAAACATACGCTTTATCTGATGGTATTTTCCCTCGCAAATGATGATTTCCGTCAGCGCTCCCTCAAGCTGTCTGACCTTTGCCGGCAAACAAAGCGTGCCGTCGTTCAGCGCAATTCCGCGGATGAACTTTTCCGCGTCGCCTGCGTTAATCGGGTGCTCAAGCAGTGCGATATACTTTTTTTCAACATGATTCTTCGGCGACAGAATTTTGTGTGCAAAGTCTCCGTCATCCGTTAAAAGCACAAAGCCCGTGGTGTCTGCGTCAAGTCTGCCCGCCGGAAAAAGCCCGCGTCTGAACAATTCGCCGGGAACAAGGTCAACAACCGTCTTCCTTTTCGGGTCTCTGCTTGCGCTGACAACACCAGGCGGTTTGTCCAGCATGAGATAGATATACTGTTTATAATCAAGAGGAAAGCCGCGCACAAGTATTTCACTGTGCGCGTCTGCCTTTACGCCGGGGCCGGTGACGACTTTTCCGTCCAGCGTCACCAGTCCGTCCTTTATCATTTTTGCCACCTCGGCACGGCTCATACTGCCCTGCGAGGCAATCAGTTTATCAATCCGTTCCAAATGCACCTATCACCGTTTTCAAAATCCGCTATTGCGCGGTAACTGTCTGCTGTGCTTCGTAAGGAGTCTCGGCATCGGTCGTTGTCACCGCACCGGTTGTCGTCACCGCGGCGGCTGTAGTCACCGCGCCGGTTGTCGTTACTGCGGCATCGGGATAAAATCCTTTCATAAAGCCGTTAAGTTCAAGTGAACAAATATCTCCGCCGATTACAAGGCCGTCATACACAAGCAGATTTGCCTGGATTTTTTCACTTTCGGTTTCATATCCGGGATAGTTCTTCACTTCATATGTCCAGCGCTTGACTCTCATCCCGGCATAATTCGACAAATCGAAGCCCTGATCCTTTTGCATATCGTTATATTGCTCGTAAGCGCGGTCAAACTCGGCGGGAATCATGACCTCGGCGATCTCGACGGGATCCTCCGATACCTCCCAGCCAAACTGCGAAAAAAACGCCAACCGCTCCGCCGCCGTTGAAGCGCGCACGTTCACGCCGTCATCGTCGGCAACGGGAGGAGTGCCGCCGCTGCCCGCGGCAATGCCTATGGCGACCACCGCGATTATTGCGGCAAAGGTTATCGCCAAGGTTTTCAATTTTGAGGATCTGACCGACATTACAAACATGAACCCACCTCATTGAAAGCACAGAATTGTTAACAGCCATTACCAATTCTATGCCCCCGGGTGGGTAGATATTACACCGGAAGACTTATGTATTTTCAGCTGTTCAATGCGTTGCGGAAGTTTTCCTTCACCTGGCGGACATTTGAAAGACTTGTTGCCAGAGACGCCTCGGTGCTGTTTATCATGTTGCCGACAAAGTTTGCGGCATTCGTACGCATTTCGGTTGCCCACTTGTTGGCGGAGGCCTTGATTTCAGCGGACTGCGCGTTTGCGTCCTCGATGATATCGGCTGCATCCTTCTGAGCCTGATCGGTTACGCTTTGCGCCTTTGTTTTTGCCGCGGCAACGACTTCCTCGCCGTAATGCCTTGTGCGCTGAGCAATCTCGCTCTCCTCAACCATAGCTGCGGCGCGTGCCTCGGCATTGGCGACAATCTGCTTTGCTCTCTCCTCGGACTCGAAAATCTTCGCCTTCGCTCTCTCTTCGGCTGTGAGGACAACCTCTTTTGCCTTCGAGTTTGCCTTGGCGGTGGTTTCCCTTGCCCTCTCGGTTGCCTGCGCGACTGTGTTGTCCGCCGAATCCGCAGCCTCCTTGAGAATCTTTTTTCTGTCCGCAACGATGTTGCGCGCCTGCCTTATCTCCTCGGGGAGATTCATGCGTATTTCCTGAATACAGCCTCTGATTTCATCAACATTGACGGAAATCTTTTTTGAAAATGCCATTTGCTGACCGTTATCGAGAGTTTGATCGATTTGGTCGAGTAAATCTTCAACATTCATGCTTATTGAGCTCCTTTCCTGACTCTTGAAACTATATCGTCACGAATTACTGCCGGGACGAACGCACTGATGTCGCCGCCGAATTCGCAAACCTGCTTGACTACGCTTGAGGACAGGAACATATATTCCGCGTCACAGGTGACAAACACCGTTTCCGTCACCGGATTGAGCTTTTTGTTCGTCAGCGCCTGCTGGAACTCATCCTCAAAATCCGACACAGCACGCAAGCCCTTCACAATTGCCACCGCGCCCTTGTCGAGTGCATACTGGGCGAGAAGCCCGGAGTGAATTTCCACGCAGACGTTCGGGATGTCCTTTGTGCATCTGCGAATCATCTCGGCACGCTCGTCGGGTGAAAAAGCACAGTTTCGCTTGTGGTAATTGACCATGACGGTGACTATCACTTTGTCGAACATTTTTGACGCGCGGCGGATGATGTCAAGATGACCGAGCGTCACCGGGTCGAAGCTGCCGGGACAAATTGCAATTTTTTCTCGGTTCAACCCTCCGCCTCCGTTCTGTAAACCGTGATTTCGATTTTGCCGTATTTATATCTGCGGTGCAGCACCGAGCCGCCTGCCCTTTCGGGAAGCTCCTCGCCGACGGGAGTCTCGCAGATTATCACTCCGCCCGGCTGCATATGCTCCGAGACATCGGGAAGAACACGCTGAACAAGGCCTCTGCCGTAGGGCGGGTCAAGAAAAACAACGCCGAAGCTCTCCTTGCTGTTGCGGACAAAGGTGGGCGAATCCGCCTGAAGAACAACCGCACTGCTCATGAGGCGTGTATGCTCAAGGTTTTTTTTGACAACCGCGACAGAGTCGCCGGAGCTGTCAACAAAATATGCCTTCTCCGCTCCCCTGCTGAGAGCCTCAATGCCAAGCTGACCCGACCCCGCAAAAAGGTCAAGCACCGTGCGCCCTTCAATTTCAAATTGAATGATGCTGAAAATTGCTTCCTTGACTCTGTCGGTTGTCGGGCGGACATCCTCACCCTCAAGGGTTGTGAGCGTCATGCCGCGTGCACTGCCGGTGATTACTCTCATTGTTTTTACTCCATTTTACTGATACACTATATTATCTCATTAAAAGGAACATTTTGTCAAGCATTATTTAAATTATTTTCGCGCGGTATTTTCGCGCGGATAAGTTTATCTTGTGAGCAGGCCGGCATCCAGCACAAACTGGCTTCCGGTGACATACCTTGCCTTCTCGCTTGCGAGAAACAGCACAGAGTTTGCAACATCCTCAGGCTCAATCCACGGCACGGGCAGCAGATTGCCCGCCGAGCGCTCTGCAACCTCACGGGGAGTCAGTCCCTCCATTTCGGCAAGGCCGTCGTTCATGGGAGTATTGACACCGGTGGGATGAATGCTTATCACCCTTATTCCGTAAGGTGCAAGCTCAATTGCCTGCGACTTTGCAAGCCCGACAAGGCCGTATTTGGATGCTGCGTAATGCGAAAGCCTGTTCATTCCGCGCAAACCGCCGACGGACGAATTGTAAATTATTACTCCGCTCTTTTTTTCAATCATGAACGGTATGGTATATTTTGAAACGAGCCACGCGCCCTTGAGGTTTATTCCGACCATGGAATCCCACTCATCCTCCGACAGCTCGTGTGACAGACCGTAGGCACATATTCCCGCGTTGTTGAACAGCACATCAATGCCTCCGAAGCGCTCTGCACCTTGTTTTACAGCGGCTTCCACCTGCTGCGCGTCTCTCACGTCAGCCGGGCAGATTTCAGCCTTTGCTCCCAGTGCCTCAACATCTTTTTTCAGCGCTTCAAGAGCCTCGCTCCCTCCCTTGTTGTAGGACGGATACTCGATTTTTTTGCCGAGATCAACAGCAATTATGTTCGCGCCCTGTTTTGCAAATGCAAGTGCAACAGCACGTCCCTGACCCTTTGCCGCACCCGTTATCAGCACGGTTTTTCCGAAAAATTCTTCCATTTTCAACACTTCTTTCGCTTTATTCGCACGGCTCTTTTATGCCGTTCCAAAGATGTTTTTTCATGTCAACAAGTCCGTTCTCAAGGAAGGTTACGCCCTCACCCTCAAGAAGCATACGCTGCACATCCTCTCCGCCGAAAGCGAAGGACGGTGCAAGCCCTCCGAAGCGGTTGACAATCCTGTGGCAGGGTATTTTTCCCGGCTCGGGGTTTACGTGCAGAGCATAGCCCACGCACTGCGACCATCTCGGATTGCCCGCCATTGCGGCAATCATGCCGTATGTTGCGACGTTTCCGGGCGGAACTTTTCTGACCTGTGCATAAATTTTTTGAAAAATATCACCCAAAATCAAAACACCTCTACAGATGAATATTACCATTTTGACTTTCTAAAATCAATCGGATAACAAAATTTTTCATTTTTTGTTGCAATTAATTTAATAAACAATTGATTTTGGCAGCGAAATAATGTAAAATGTCTAAAGTTATATGTTTTCAAAGATTTCAATGCATAATTCAATAGAAATGCGGAGGACAAAAAATGGAAAAGGTACTTAAAACAATCCAGGAATATCTCGGTAAGGCAAAGGAATATCTTCGTCCGTTCATTTCCATGTGTGTGGTCATCTGGATGTCAATCAGCGGCGCCGCTGTTCCGGCATCGCTTGACCTTGTACTTACGGACTACAAACCGCAGGACACAAACGTCAAAATTATCAGCGAGACCGGCGAAGGCGTCAACATCGCAAAGATTGACAAAAAGGGTGTCTATATCAAGGATGATTTCATTGTCATGTCCTGCTCAGACCTTCACCTCGAAGGCAATTACAGGCTCGACAACGCAACAATAGACAATCTTTACAGGCAGATTCTCGCCCGCAAGCCCGACCTTATCGTCATCACCGGCGACATTATCACCTCCTGGAGAACAGAAGAGACCGCCAAGGAATTCGGTGATTTCATGCAGCGCGTGGGCATCTATTGGGCATACACCCTCGGTGAGGGCGACGCTGCGAGCAACGCCTCCATCACACGCAAGGCTCTTGCGGAGCTTTTCAGCGGCTACAGCACCTGCCTGACAAAAGTCGGCAGTGATTCGATTCCCGGCTACGGCAACAGCTACATCAACATCATGAACTCCAAGGACGAGGTTCGCCAGAGCGTGTTCCTGTTTGACACGGGCTCAAAGCCGGACACAATAGAAAAGTTTCTCTATGACATCGACCCCGAGCAGAATTCCGCCGGCTTCCTCAAGAAAGAGCATGTCAGCTGGTACAATTCAAAGATGAAAGAAATCAATTCAACCTACGGCCACACTCAGGCACTGCTCTTTATGCACTCCCCCATTCTCGATTACGAAACAATTCTCACCTCGCCCGAAGCAAAGAGAATTTACGGCGTCAAGAGAGAGAGCAGCGCCGTCACAACATACAAAACCTCACTCGCAAGTGATGAATTCGGCATCTACTGCGCACGTGCGATTTACTGCGGGCACTGCCACCTCAACGACATCTGCGTGTTCTATAACGGCATGACATATGTCTGCAACCAGCCGGCAGGCTATAACGGTAAACAGCTGAGCAGCGACACCTCGATTTCATCCGAAAACTGGATTCAGGGAGTCACAATAACGGCGGTTTCATATTTGGGCGAAATTGCTGTTTCCCAGCACTTCAACAGAGACCTTCCCGCAGTATAAAGTTGAGAGGAGATTTCGCAAATGGCAGCTGACAGCGCTGAAAAAAAATATATTCTCAAAAATGAATACCGAACTTATGTCATTGCCGCACTCGGTCAGGGCATGGTCTATTCGGTCATGTCGTCATACATTTCCGACTTCTATCTGAACGTGCTGCGTGTTACACCGCTGTTCGTGCTGTTTTTGATGCTTCTTGCAAGAGTCTGGGACGCAATCAACGACCCTCTTATGGGCATGATTATGGACAGAACGCAAACAAAGCACGGAAAAATGCGGCCATATCTTCTTTTCACCCCAGTGCCGATTGCCATTCTCACCTTTCTGCTTTTCTTCGCTCCGGACATTTCCGACAGTGCAAAAATGGTTTATGCCTCCGTCACATATGTTCTCTGGGGCATGATCTACACCGTATCGGATGTTCCGTTCTGGGCGCTGCCCAACGCAATGACCGCGAACCCCAAGGAGCGCGGCAGCATCATCTCGGTTGCGAGAACAAGCAACGGCATCGGCTCGGCAGTCCCCATGGCGATATTCATGGCTCTCGGCTTCATTCTTCCGAAGCTCAGCCTCAGCGGACTTCAGCTTGAAAAAACAAAGTACGCGACGATTGCGATTATCGCCGCTGTGATCGGAAACCTGCTGTTCATCAGAGCATATTTCAAGTCGAAAGAGCGGGTCAACATTCCGCGCCCGGCAAAGCGCGACAAAACGAAGGCAAGCTCACTGAAGCTGATTTTCACCTGCAAGCCTTTGATGCTCACCGTTGCCATGGGCGTTCTCTCCTCGGCAAGATACATGTATCAGGCGGGCGCCGTTCACGTTGCAAGATATTCCTTCTATCTCGGTTCGGATTTGACCGGGCTTACTGCAGAACAAATCGAGACTCAGCTGCAAAAGAGCATTTCGCTTGTGAGCACTGTGTTTTCGGTGGCAACGGCTGTGGGTATGTTCGGCACGATGCTCCTCATGCCGAAGCTTATAAAAAAATACAGCTACAAGTCAATCATCATTTCCACCGCCCTGCTGGGCTTTGTTTCGAGCATGATTATGTTCTTCATCGGCTATCAGCACCTCTGGGCGTGCGTACCGTTCCTTGTTCTCTCCTGCATACCGTGCGGAGCTATCAACGTGGTTTCCTATGCAATGATAGGTGACAGTCTGGATTATATGGAATGGCAGACGGGCAGACGCGAAAACGGTCTGGGCTCCGCTTGTCAATCCTTTGTCAACAAACTGGGCAATGCCTTTTCAACCTCTTTCATTGTGCTTATGTACATTATCGTAAAGCTGGACCTGAACACAATCGGCGTTCAATACACGCCGAATCCTCTGGCAATGGAGCACGTTGTCCGCCAGGGAATGTTCTCGATTGTCACAATTATTCCGGGCATATCGCTCCTGCTGTGCGTGATTCCGCTGTTCTTCTATGACCTTGTCGGCGAAAAGCGCGACAAAATCACACGCGAGCTTGAGGAACGCAGAGCAAAAATGGGAATTATTATCGGATGAACGGCTTTAACGTCTACGATTTTGACAAAACTGTCTGCAAGGGCGACAGCACCGTGCACTTCTGGCTGTTTTGCGTTGCAAGGCAGCCGAAGGCTTTGCTGCGGCTGCCCGCGGCAGTCAAAGGAATTCTCGGCTACAAGCTCGGCATAATTCCGAAAACGAGAGGAAAGGAAGCAGCGCTTTCTTTCCTCAAAAACATTAAGAATCCCGAACAGCTCGTCGTTGAGTTCTGGGACCAAAACATCTCCCGGATTTACCCGTGGTATCTCAGCCAAAAAAAAGAAAACGATGTGATAATTTCCGCGTCGCCCGAGTTTTTGCTGGCTGAAGCCTGCAGGAGACTCGGCGTCGGCACTCTGATTGCTTCAAAGGTGGACATCGGCACCGGCAGCTTCCTCGGTGAAAACTGCTACGGTGAGGAAAAGCCCCTGCGCTTCAGGGAGGTTTTCGGTGAAAGCCGTATCGACTGTTTTTATTCCGACTCGCATTCGGACGACCCGATGGCGCGACTTGCCGAGAAAAGCTATATTATCCGCGGCGGAGAGCCGCATGACTGGGGTGAAAAATAAACGTGCGTGAACTCATTTCAAAGCTGATACTTTACCGAGCCTGCTCCGAAAACACCCTGCTCTCGGAGCTTGCCGAAATAATAGACGATTCGGAAAACGGCGGTGAAAAATTCTCTCTTTCCGCAAGAATGTGTGCCTTCACAAAAAAGCTGCTTGAAATTTCCACCGAATACGGCTTTGACGGCAATCTCTGGCAAAATTATTTGACCTATCTGCTCGTTACGGATGAAAACCCCTTTACACTCACCTGTGAGAGAGCAGCCGTGCAGAGCGGTTCGGTGATAAATATTGCCGAACATGACTGCGAAATTTTTATCAAGCTTTTTCACTATGATTTTTCGGCTGCGGAGCGTGCCTGCGGTTCCGACCTGCTTTCGCTCATTTCTTCTTACACAGCCATCCGGAAAACACAGCGGATGTACAACAAAAACGTCAGCCTGCTTGTAAGAGAATTGAGCAAACGCCTTGCCTCCGTTTGGGACAAGCACGACTTTTTTCATATTCTCACAGATTTCTATGAACGCTGCGGCGTCGGCATATTCGGGCTCAACCGCGCTTTCCGCGTGTGCTCCGGCGGCGAAGGCATAACCCTTGAACCGATAAACAACACGCAGGATGTTGTGCTCGATGACCTTGTCGGCTGCGAGGTGCAAAAGAAACAGCTTGTTGACAACACAGAGGCATTTCTCAATTCCTCGGGTGCGAACAATGTTCTGCTTTTCGGCGACAGCGGCACAGGGAAATCCACCTCGGTCAAGGCAATCGGGAACATGTATGCCGACCGCGGACTGCGCATCGTTGAGCTTTACAGGCATCAGCTGCGCGATCTCTCATCGGTTATCTCCGCAATAAAGAGCCGCAACTACAAATTCATTATTTTTATGGATGACCTGTCCTTTGAGGACTATGAAACGGAGTACAAGTACCTCAAGGCGGTCATTGAGGGCGGATTCGAGACAAGGCCGGACAATGTTCTGATTTACGCCACCTCAAACCGCCGCCATCTCATACGCGAAAGCTGGAATGACCGCTCCGACATGGCACAGGATGATGAGCTTCACCGCTCGGACACCGTTCAGGAAAAGCTTTCTCTCGTCAGCCGCTTCGGTGTCACAATCTGTTTCACAAAGCCACTGCAGGACGAATACAATAACATTGTGTCCGTGCTCGCAAAAAAACGCGGGATTGAAATGGATGAAAAAGAGCTCAGCGTCAAAGCAAACGCCTGGGCACTGCGTCACTCCTGTCCTTCCGGCAGAACAGCCGGACAATTCATAGATTATCTTTGCAACCAAATGGGAAAGGAAGAGAATAAATGAACATTATTTCACACAGAGGCGCAAATCATCTTGCTCCGCAAAATACCATTCCCGCTTTCAAAAAAGCATTGGAATTCAACGTTGAAGGCTTTGAAAACGACGTTCATCTGACAAAGGACGGCAAGATTGTCGTCTGCCACAATTACGATGTTGACCGCACCTCAAACGGCACGGGTCTTATTGCCGACATGACTCTTGAGGAGCTGCGCCGTCTTGACTTCGGCTCGTATTTTTCTCCGGAATTCGCCGGCACAAAAATTCCGACACTTGATGAGTTCCTTGAGCTTTGCGGCGGGCTGAAGGTCATCAACATAGAAATCAAGAAGCCCCGTGCGAGCGGCACCGACATTGCAAAGAAGACGATTGAGAGAGTGAAGGACTTCGGTCTGTTTGATGCCCTGCTCATTTCGAGCTTTGACGACACTGTGCTCAAAGAATGCAAGCAGTGTGACCCGGACACAAAAACCGCCCTGCTCTATTCTCCTGACAGTGAAATCATTGAAAAAGTTTATGACGACCCCTTCACATTTGCGAAAGAGCTCGGCTGCAGTGCCCTCCACCCGCTGCTCGCCTATGTTGACGAGGACTACATTAACGAGGCACACGAAAACGGACTTGCCGTCAATCCATGGACGGTCAATCACGAATATTCAATTCAGGCTCTGCTTGACGCAGGCTGTGACGGCGCGATAACCGACCTGCCGGACCTGTGCCGCAAGATCATTCCTCTTGACTGACATAAAACAAAACCGAAAGGGACCTCATCTCCTCGCTCCTGCGATTTGATGAGGTCCCTTCACTTTTTAGGTCAATCCGGAGTAAAATGATTTTTACCAGCCGAACGGGTTGTAGCTGTAGTTGCCGTTTCCGTTGCCGCCGTTGCTGAAGAAGTTCTGGGTTGTTGTCTCCTCCTCGTCGGCACCGCTGCCCATATCCTCAACCAACTTAATCTTGACATCAAACGGGTCGCTCACGGTGTACCTTCCGCTGCCGGACTCAATGCGGCAGAGAGTGAGTGTCAATGTGTCTCCGACCTTGCCTTTTTCAATGAGTTCAAGCAGAACGTCCGCCTTGTCAAGTTTCTTGCCGTTTGCGGCGATAATCAGATCGCCGACCTTGGCATCGGTGTTGATGAGGTTGCTGTCCTTGTCAATCTGTGCAATGACGAGAGAGCCGCTGGGCAGGCCCTTGAGCTGAACCGCCATGCTGTAAATGCTGTTGAGAGAGGAACTGTTGTTTGCAAGATATTTGATGCCGAGCTTCGGCCTGTTGGGCACATAGCCGTAGGCTATCAGACTGTCCACAATGTTTTTTGCAATCTTAATCGGGATTGCAAAGCCCATGCCCTCATAATCCGTGCTGGAAATCTTTGCGGAGTTGATGCCGATGACCTGACCGTATTCGTTGAGCAGCGAACCGCCGGAATTGCCGGGGCTGATTGCGGCGTCGTGCTGAATGCATTCCATATCATAGCCGATTTCGCTCTGAATTGTGCGTCCGATTGCCGAAACCATACCCTTTGTGAATGAGCCGAAGAAGTCAACACCGCCGGGGTTGCCCATGGCATAAATGGTGTCACCGACGCTCAGTGCATCCGAATCTCCGAATTCGGCAGCGGGGAAGCCTGTTTTCTGGAACTTGAGCACACCGATGTCCGTGCGCTGGTCATAACCCACGATTTCCGCGTCATATCTTTCGCCGTCCTCAAACTGAACGGCAGCGGTGATGCCCGAAGTACTGATGACATGAGCGCAGGTGATGACGTATGTGTATTTGTTCGAAGCGTCAGCGTTCATGATTATTCCGCTGCCTTCGCCGGCAAGCTGCTGTGAGGAATAAACCAGCACGCCGACTGTTGACGCCTTTGCTTTTGCAGCGATTTCCTTGGATGTGAGAGCCGTTCCGGTTGCACCCGTCGCCGCGGTGGGTGTTTCGCTTATGTCAAGTGAGGGACCATCCGAGTTGACGGTGGTTTTTGAGTCATCATCGCCTGCCGCAATATACTGGTTTGTTGTGTCCTCACCGTTTTGCTTGTTGTTGATATACTTCCTTGTTGCAAATGACACGCCGACTCCGAAGCCGCTGAAGACCACCACAATTGCAAGCAGCACGCAGAAAACACGAAGTCCCCTTCTCTTCTTTTTCGGAGGCTTGGACGGTGCCTGATAAGGCTGCTGCTGATAATACTGCGCGCCGAACTGGGGAGCCTGACTGTAAGGCTGCTGCTGATATCCGCCGTTCTGACCCGGAGTGACAGGCGACTGATATGCTCCGTTAACCGGTGCCTGACCGAAGGGTGTGCCGGAATAAGGAGTTCCGGAGTAGGTGTACTGTGATGAAGCCGCGGGCTTCGGCTGCTCCTCCTTCTCGGGAGGGCTGTAAGGCGTGCCGCCGAACGGAGTGCCCCCGCTCACCGGAGCCTGATTCTCCGCCTGAGCAGTGCTGTCCTGAGCTTCCGGGGAATTCGAAGTCTCCTGAGTTGCCTCGGATTCGGGCTGTGAGTCCTGCATGTTGTTTTCGCTGTTCATTTCATTGTTGTTTTGATATTCATCCATAGGAATTGCTCCTTTCCTGTTTGCTGAGGCGATTGTACAATGGCGCTGTTAAAAGTGTTTATCGACTGTGTTAACAAAATTTAAACAACTGTTGCGGAATTTTACGAGGTCCACTCGGGCAGTTCAAAGACAAACTCGGTGTACTCGTTTTCAACACTGCTTGCATAAATCCTTCCGTTGTGCATTTCCAGAATGCTTTTGACAATAAACAGCCCCAGACCGGTGCTCTTGGTGTCAAAGCTGCGGGATTTGTCGATTTTATAAAAGCGTTCGAATATTCTGTCGATTTCCTCCGACGGAATACCCACCCCCGTATTTCGGATACGAACCGTAACCGTACCGTTTCCGTGTGACGCGGAGACGGAAATCGTGCCGCCCTCCGGAGTGAACTTGACCGCGTTGTCAACCAGATTGTACACAACCTGCAGGAGCATGTCCCTGTCCGCTCGTGCGGTAATTTCACCGACAGCGTCAAGCCCGACCACATTAATGTTTTTCTGTTCGATTTTTTGTTCAAACGCGATGAAGGTTTTGAACATCAGCGATTCAATGTCAACGCCGACAAACGAAAGTTCAAGCTGACCCGCTTCTATTTTTGAAATGTTGAGCATTGAGCTGACAAGACGGGACAGCCTCTTGATTTCATCCGACACAACGCTGAGATAATGCATCCGCTTTTCCGGCGGGATTGTGCCGTCGAGCATGCCGTCGATAAAGCCCGCAATCGTTGTCATCGGGGTTTTTAGCTCGTGTGACACATTTGCAACAAAGCTTCGGCGCGAGGATTCCAGCAGCGCGAGGTCGTGCGCCATGGAGTTGAAGTTTTCTGCAAGCACTCCCAGCTCATCCCTGTGCCGGACAGGAACGCGAAAACTGAAATCGCCCTTTGAATACGCCTGAGTGGCATTGACCATCTGCCGCAGGGGCTTTGTCATTGAATAGGTGAGAAAATACGTTCCTATGAACGCGATTACCAGAGCGAGAGCGGCGGAAATGAAGAACATCTCGAATATCGTGAACACATACGGTATCAGCCCTGTCACTGTCGGAGCCATTGCGAAAACCACGGCAAACGTTTTGCTGCCGACCTTGACGGGCTCTCCGGAAACAAAGCAGTTTTCACCGAGTGCACCGTTCATGTTCCCGACATGGATATATGACTTTTGGCTCGCGCTTTTGATTACCGCCTCGGGAATGATAAGCTTGCTGTGCTTTTCACAGTAGCCGTCACGAATGACAACGTTGCCCCTTGAAACAATGTCGCGGCAGAGAAGCACGTTTCCGTAAATGTCGCAGACAAAAACATCGGCATCAATCGAATCGGATATCAGAGAAATCGAGCTGCACAGAGTCACTATTGAATTTTCAGTATTCATGTCTATTCTGCCTGCCGAAAGCAGCTCGGACATTGAAGAAGCAAAGCTGCTTGCCGTTTCCGTGAGCACGGCACTCTTTTCCTCGGCCCAGTACCGGCTGACAAAAACCAGCAAAAAACTGCCGAGCACACCGAAGCAGACAAATATCATTGCAAATGTAAACGCCAGATATTTTATGAAAAAAGAGTGGCGCAGTCTGCCCTTTCTTTTGTTCATTTGGAATTATTCCTTCGTTTCAAATTTGTAACCGACGCCCCAGACCGTGCGCAGCTCCCATTTATCCGAAACGCCCTCAAGCTTCTCGCGCAGGCGTTTGACGTGCACATCGACTGTTCTGGAATCGCCGTAATAATCGAAGCCCCATACCTCGTCGAGCAGCTGGTCGCGTGTGAAAACCCTGTTCGGGTTGCTGGCAAGGTGGAAAATCAGCTCCATTTCTTTTGGCGGAGTATCAATCTGGACACCGTTGACCCTCAGCTCATAATTTGTGAGATTGATTGAAAGCTTGTCAAAATGCACCTCGCGCACAGCCTCCGGCGCGGAGGTTGCCGATGTTCTGCGCAGCACCGCCTTGACTCTGGCTATGACCTCTTTGGTGTCAAACGGCTTTACAACATAATCGTCCGCCCCAAGTTCAAGCCCGAGCACCTTGTCGAAGGTTTCGCCCTTTGCGGTGAGCATTATAATCGGCACGGACGAGCTTTTTCTGATTTCGCGGCATACCTGCCAGCCGTCCAGCTTCGGGAGCATGATGTCCAGCAAAATGAGATCCGGCTGTTCGTCCCTGGCAGCGGCAACAGCAGCTGTGCCGTCATTGACAAGCAACACAGTGAAGCCGTCCTTTTCAAGATAAAGGCGGAGAAGCTCGCAAATGTTGGTGTCGTCATCAACGACAAGGATTTTTTGACTGTTCATTTTTACACTTCCAATCGAAACGTTTATTAATAAATTTATATAACAGCTTCTATCATACACCACAACCGTCGGCTTTGCCTATGGATTTTATGAATTTTTTATAAAATCTTTTTGTTTTTTTGCAGTATTCCGAGAGTTGTGATTGACTGCGGACGAAAGATTTGATATGATGTATGTTAATTATATACTAACGCAAAGTAAAATTCAAGGAGATTTTGAATATGAATTTGAAACGTGTGATTGCAATTACCGTCTCTACCGTCATTTTGTGCTTTGCCGCTTTTGCCGTCTGGTTTCTTTTTGACAACGAGGAGCTGACAGACCCCGCTCTCCTTGCCGAAACAGACGAAACCGTTTACACTTCTCAGCTCGGCAACGGTACGGACGCCATACACTTTCTCAACACCGGCACCTCCGATGCCATTCTGATTGAGAGCAACGGTCTGTTTGCTTTGGTTGATGCCGGAGAGGACAGCAACTATCCCGCCGGCAAAAAAAATCTTGCATACACCGGCTATGAGCAGGAGGTACTTGATTACCTCAAGAAATATGCAGCGGACGAAAACGGAAATGTTACCCTTGAATTCATTCTCGGCACTCACAGCCATTCCGACCATATCGGGTGCTTTGACGAAATTATCAACGACCCCGCGGTTTCGGTCTGCCGCGCTTATCTCAAGCGGTACAACCAGGACATTATAAAAAGCTATGAGGTGCGCAACTGGGACAATTACGAGGTTTACACTCAGGCTGTCAGCGCGATTGAAAAAAACGACATTGAATACATATGGTCAATTCCGTCGGCACAGTTCACCATGGGAGATTTCACAATCCAGTTTTTCAACACCGACGATTACAGCGGCGGCAAAAAAATCGGAGAAAACGAGAATTCCGTCGGAGTTAAAGTCAGCAAGGGCAATATGACGGCTTTCCTTGCGGGCGACATCAACAACCGCATCGGCACGGAGGACAGGCTTTCGGGTCAGGTCGGGAAAATTGACCTTTTAAAGGTCGGTCATCACGGCGCGGTGCTTTCTTCAACAACAAACTTTATTGAGGCTCTTGACCCGTCAATCGCGATTCTGACGAACAGCAAGAAAAATGTCTGGAATTGCACAAAGCGCACTCTGACAAAAAACGGCACGCCGATGTACACAACCGTTGAAAACGACGGCATCATTGCCGTCTTTACGGACGGCGGGAAAATTGTTCTTGACAAAGACTACTGCATGAATATAGACACGGAATATGTTGAAAGCGAGGCATTCTGATGGAAAAAATCAAGAAAGCAGCAAAACCGAATTCACTCGGAGGGCGTATATGGTTCAACCTAGTTCTGTTCGGTTTTATGGGTCAGGTGGCCTGGGCGGTTGAAAACATATATTTCAACACATTCTTGTTCAACTATATCGGGGGAACAACCGCAGACATATCCCGCATGGTTGCGCTCAGCTCGGTTACGGCAGTTATCGCAACCTTCCTCATGGGCACATTAAGTGACAAGCTCAACCGCCGCAAAGCTTTCCTTTCCGGAGGCTACATAGCGTGGGGCTTCACAGTCGGAGTGTTCGCATTCATTTCAAGAGAAAACTCCGCCAAGCTGTTCGGCTTGACGGACACTGCTGCAATTATTGCAGCCACTGTGTCAATAGTCATCATCATGGACTGCGTTATGACCTTCATGGGTTCCACCAGCAACGACGCCGCGTTCAACGCATGGATTACCGACATCACCTGTGTTGAAAACAGAGGCGTCGCCGAGGGTGTGCTCTCGGTTCTCCCGATTATGGCAACGGTCATCGTGTCCGTTGTGTTCGGCGCTCTTGTCGATTCCGTCGGCTACGCCGCCTGCTTCATCGGGTTGGGAGCCGTTGTCACACTCTGCGGCATAATCGGAATTTTCACCGTCAAGGATTCTCTCAGCGGCGAGAGAAAAGCACAGGAAAGCTATGTGAAGGATCTTGTGTACGGCTTCCGTCCAAAGGTTGTGAAAGCCAACAAGGAGCTTTATATTGCACTCGCCGCCGTGTGCTGCTTCAATATCGCCGTTCAGATTTTTTTGCCGTATATCTTCATTTATCTTCAGCATTATCTTAACTTTGACTTCAACACCATCGGCGAAAAGCTGACTCCGCCCACTATTATTATCGCGGCGGTTGCAATTGTCGGCTTCATCGCCGCAGTCATAGGCGTCGGCAAGCTGATTGACCGCTTCGGCAAATCCGTGTTTGTTTATCCGTCAATTATTGTGTTCATCGCCGGTCTGTTCGCGGTATCCAAAGCAACCACCCTCGGAGTGTTCGGCTTGCTCGCACTGCTCATGCTCATAGGCTACGGTCTGCTCATGATTATTCTCAACGCCTGTGTGCGCGATTTCACTCCGGAGAACAAGGCGGGTCAGTTCCAGGGCATCAGAATGATTTTCATGGTGCTGCTGCCCATGGTCATCGGTCCGAAAATCGGCACTGAGGTTATCGAGTATTTCAACACCGGCATAAGCTATTTCAACGAATACGGCGAGGCTGTCTGCGTGCCTGTGCCGGAAATGTTCATAGCCGCAGCAGTCATTTCTGTTTTCATCTTCATTCCTATTGCGGCAATCCGGAAAAAGTTCAAACATTAAGAAAAAAGGTGAACAGATTTGTCAGCTTTTAAACGTATCCTTGCTTTTCTGCTTTCGGCGGTAATGGTTGTTTGCATTGTCCCCTCCTATGTCGGTGCGGTTGACGAAGAATACGATCCTGTTATCATTCTTCAGGGCTATTCAGGTCCGCAGCTGTATTTTGAAAACGGAGAACGCGCGTGGGGAATAAACACCGACCGTTTGGCAGAAGCTGTCATTGAGGCAATTCCGAAGATTGTTTTCGGAGCAGTGCTCAACACGCTCGGCTATTCCGGTATGATAGACTCAACACTTGAGGCGCTTGCCGATGAATTTCTCGGACCGATTGAAATGAACAAGGACGGCTCGTCGGTCAACAAGCTTTCACCGTATCCTACCGGAATCTATGAAACAAGCTACGCTTCTTTTGTTGAGAGGGATGAAGAATACTGCCTTGCGGAGCCGTTGATTTCCAAGGACATCATTGAATACGTCGGGGCGGACAGGTATTTTACCTTCGTCTGGGACTGGAGACAGAGCCAGGTTGACTCAGCCGCGCAGCTCAGGGAATATATAAAACAGGTCAAGGCTTACACGGGCAGCGACAAAATTGACATTTACTCTTTGAGCCACGGCGGTCAGCTTTGCGCCACATATCTTTTCTATTACGGCACTGACGGAGACGTTGACAACGCGGTTCTTAATGTGCCGGCAATCGGCGGCAGCTCCATCACTTCCGATTTGCTTTACGGGGAAAGCATCAATTTCGACTTTAAGGATATATGCACCTTTGCGCAAATCGGTTTGCGTTCCGAGCTTGAAATTCAGGATCTTGTCGGCGCGCTCATACCGCCGGAGATCAACGGTCTTATGCTCAAAATGGCAAAAAAATATTTGTACAAGTATATTAAATATATCGGCAGCGTCTGGGACCTTGTTCCCGCCTCGGATTACGACGCGCTCAAAAAAATGTATCTCGACGAAACCGAATCCGCAGCCCTGATTGCAAAGAGCGACGAGATGCATTACAACGTGATGAAAAACATGGGTGAGGGGCTTCGGCGTGCGCAGGCTGCCGGAGTTGACATTTCGATTATGACAAGCACCGGACACCGCCTCGGCTCCGGAGCGGAAGAGAATTCCGACTATATTGTCAACACTTCGGGTTCTTCGGGCGCTTTCTGCGCAAAAGTCGGCAGCACCTTTGCACCGGACTACACTCCGCTGTGCACCGTTTGCAGCAATCCGGAGCATTACCACATCTCGCCCGCGTTCGACGTGGACGCTTCCTGTGCCTACCTTCCCGAAAACACATGGTTCATCAACGAGCAATTCCACGGGCAGGTGCATTGGGACTCCCATTCGCATGACCTTTTTATGAAGCTTCTTCTCACAGATGACCTTCCTGATGTTTGGGCGGACAAAGAATTCCCGCAGTTCTGGTCATCAAGCAACCCCGCCGACACAATCTTTTTCGGCTTTGACAACAGCCGTTGGGGATATCTCGATTCGGGAGACTCGGCTCTGATAATCAACAACACCTCAGAAAAGTACGCTGTGAGAATTCTCGGTGTGCAGTGCGACGGTTCAGACATCGATTTCAATTTCAAGCCCGTTAAGGTTGCCTGCGGTGACAGCACGGCAATCAGCTTTGCAGGCTCTCCTTCTCTGAAAAATCGCTCGCAGGTTACTGTAACAGTCAGATTCCTTCAGCTTTCGGGCATTCCCGCGGTCAAGAGCCGGTCGCTCACTTTCACATCTTTTACGGAATAAGGATGGTTTATGGACAACAGGCATGAGCTTCACATCGGAATGCGAAACATCAAGACTGCGATTGCGGTGTTTATTTCCATGCTCGTTTTTGAAGGCTTCAAGCTTGCTTATTCCGCCCTGCCGGAAAGCGGCGGTGCGTGGCTCGGTTTTGTGAGCTTTGTGCTCAACAGAGGTGATCCGACATTCGCCTGTGTCGCCTCGGTTGTTGTTATGCAGTCAACAGTTGAAGGCTCCGTGAAGCTCGGCAAAAGCAGAATTTGGGGCACAACCTTCGGCGGCATCTTCGGCATCACGCTTCTCTGGCTGGACAATCATTTTTTCAACCGTTCGTTCAGCCTCCTGTTTATTTTTATCGGCATAGTTTTTCTGATTGCTTTTTGCAACTATTTCAACAGGAAGCTCTCTGTCTCAATTGCTATAATCACTCTGCTGATTATAATGATAAGCAACAACAATTCATCTCCGTATATCTATGCGTTCAACAGGATGTTCGACACCTCAATCGGCGTCGTCGTCTCGCTGTGTGTGAACAGCTTTGTTATGAATCCCGCAAGGCGCGCCGAAAAGGAAAAGCGCCTCGGAAAAAAGGAGGAAAACGATGAACAGTGACACATTAAAGCTTCGTCTTCAGGGCTCTCCGGTTATTGCTGCGCTCAAGGATGTTGACTGCCTCGGTGATGCTCTGAAATCCGACTGTGAGGTCATTTTTATGCTCAGCGGCAGCATCTTCAATCTGCGTGAAATCGTCAACCGCGTCCACTCGAGCGGCAAGCTCATTTTCATTCATGTTGACCTTATCGACGGCTTTTCACGGGACTCCGTGGCGCTCGATTACATAAACAGCTCCATCCATCCCGACGGCATCATTTCCACAAAATGCAACCTTATCAAGACGGCGCGAGAGCTTGGGATCATGACGGTTCAGCGATTTTTTATCATTGACTCCATGTCACTGGAAAACGCCCAGCGCACCTCCTCCTCGCTCAAGCCGGACGCAATCGAAATCATGCCCGGCATCATGCCTTCAATAACGCAGAAGCTCGCCGACAATTGCTGTGTGCCCCTTATCGCGGGCGGACTCATTGACCGTGAGGACGATGTTTCCAACGCGCTTGCAGCGGGTGCCGTCGGCGTTTCAACAACCGCTCAGCAGCTCTGGAGAAAGCCCTGAACCCCCTCAGAACACTGCTTGCGCGGTGAGGAAAGCCCAATAGCATTTTTTTGAAAAAGCTATTGATTTTTATCGTTCGATGCGATATAATGTGCTCAATCGAACATTTGTTTGTAAATTTATGAAAGCTTGAGGGAATAAATATGGCTGATAAACAAACGGCTCTCGAAACCGCAATTGCTCAGATTGAAAAGGCACACGGTAAAGGCTCGATTATGCGCCTCGGGCAGAACACAGGCATGTCCGTTGAGGCTATCTCAACCGGTTCCATCGGTCTTGACGCGGCAACAGGCATCGGCGGCCTTCCCAGAGGAAGAATCGTTGAGATTTACGGGCCTGAGTCCTCCGGCAAAACAACCGTTGCCCTTCACTGCGTTGCTCAGGCGCAAAAGAACGGCGGAGAGGCTGCCTTTATTGACGCTGAGCATGCGCTTGACCCTGTTTATGCCGCCAATCTCGGCGTTGACATTGATTCTTTGCTTGTTTCCCAGCCGGACAACGGCGAGCAGGCACTCGAAATTGCCGAGGCGCTTGTTCGTTCCGGCGCTCTCGACATTGTTGTTATCGACTCCGTCGCGGCGCTCGTTCCCAGAGCCGAGGTCGAGGGCGAAATGGGTGATTCCCATGTCGGTCTGCACGCAAGGCTCATGTCGCAGGCAATCCGCAAGCTTGCCGGTGCAATTTCCAAATCCAACACAATTGTTATTTTCATTAACCAGCTCCGTCAGCGCGTCGGCGTTGTTTACGGAAATCCCGAAACCACAACCGGCGGCTATGCTCTCAAATATTCCGCCTCCATCCGCATGGATGTCCGCCGCGGAGAACAGCTCAAGAATTCCAAGGGTGAGTTTATCGGAGCACACACAAAGGTTAAGGTTGTCAAAAACAAGGTTGCTCCCCCCTTCCGCGATGCCGAATTCGACATCATGTTCGGCACAGGCATTTCACACGAAAGCGAGCTTATTGACCTTGGCGTAAAGCTCGACATCATCAAAAAAAGCGGCGCGTGGTTTTATTATGATGAAAACCGCATAAGCCAGGGGCGCGACAATGCAAAGGAATATTTGCATGACAATCCCGAGGTTGCCGCCGAGATTGAGGCAAAAATACGTCAGAATCTCGATAAGCTCTCGATTATCCACAAAAATTCCGCAATCAGGACATCCGAACCGGCACCCGCAAAGCAGGCAGAGCCCACCACAAAGGGCAAGGCGCGTGCAAACCTTGACATTGCCGTTGAGGATGATGAGGACTGATGACACTGACATATGCACCCGGTAAGGCGGGAAAAATTCACATCAGCATTGACGGGGAATACAGCATGACCGTGGATGCAGATTTTTGGTTTTCCCTGAATTACACAAACGGCTGCGAAATTGACGACCGGCAGCTTTCCGAGCTGGAATCCGCGATTAATCTCCGCCGTGCATACAATAAGGCTTTGAGTCTTCTCGCTTCGCGCGACCACAGCGGCAAGGAGCTTTATGACAAGCTTTGCCGGGAAAACGACCGTGAGTGTGCAAGCGCCGCAGTCGAAAGAGTCCGGGCGCTCGGTCTGATTGACGATGAAGCGTTCGCCCGCCGGTTTGCAGCCGAGCTCAGCCGAAAAGGCTTCGGCTCAAAAAAAATCAACGGAGAATTGCGCCGGCGAGGGATTGAAAAGGAGCTTGCGGATGAGCTGTCGGAAAATTGCGGAATGAATTCCCTGCAGCAGATATCCGAACTGCTTGAGAAGAAATTCAAAGGACGTCTGGCTGACGAAAACGGACGCCGCCGCACATTCAACGCGCTCGTGCGCATGGGCTATGATTTTTCTGATATCCGCAGCGCAATGAACGATTTTTCCGAAAACACCGCAGACGGTGCTGACAACATATAACTGCCACATATTTTTCTTTCACCGAAAGGAACGGTAACAATCATGAGCTATACACTCGGCTTCGTTTCGCTCGGCTGTCCCAAAAATCAGGTTGACGGCGAAATTCTGCTTGCGGCTCTCACCGCGGCGGACTTTGAGCTTGTTAATTTCTATGAAGAAGGGGCAGACCTTGTTCTGATCAACACCTGCGGCTTCATCGAGGCGGCGAAAAAAGAGGCAATTGAAAACAGTCTCGACGCCGCTCAGCTCAAGGCGGACGGCGAAATTGGTGCGATTGTTGTCACCGGCTGTCTTGCCGAGCGTTACCGTGAGGAAATTATGCGTGAAATTCCCGAGGTTGACGCTGTTCTGGGAATAGGAGCAAATGCGGACATTGTCCGGCACTGCCTGGCGGTCTGCGCAGGAGAAAAGCAGATGAGCTTTCCCGACAAGTCGCTTTTGCCGCTTTGCGGAGAAAGATTGCTCACAACCCCTGAATATTGGGCATATCTTAAAATAGCGGACGGCTGCTCGAACCGATGCACATATTGTGCAATTCCCTCGATTCGCGGCGATTTCCGCAGCAGAGATTTTGAGAGCATTCTTCTCGAAGCTTCACAGCTTGCGGCGGCGGGAACAAAGGAGCTTGTTGTTGTCGCACAGGATACCACAGCCTACGGCAAGGATCTTTACGGCAAGCTGCGTCTGCCGGAATTGCTCGACGAGCTATGCAAAATTGACGGCATCGAGTGGATAAGACTGCTGTATTGCTACCCCGATGAGGTTACAGACGAGCTTATCGACACAATTGCCTCTCAGGAAAAAATCGTCAACTACATTGACCTGCCGCTGCAGCACGCGCATGACGGCATTCTTGCCGCGATGAACCGCAGAGGCACGCAGGATGAAATAAGGACGTTGATTGAAAAGCTCCGTGAGAGAATCCCCGACGTTGTGATCAGAACAACCTTCATCACAGGTTTTCCCGGTGAGGGTGAGGAAGAATTTGAAGCGCTCGCCGAGTTTGTCAATGAAATTGAGTTTGACCGTTTGGGATGCTTTGAATATTCGCCGGAGGAAGGCACTGCAGCGGCAGAGCTTCCGGGAGCGGTTGACAATGAAACAAAACTGCGTCGCGGAGAAATTATCATGAACGACCAGTTTGAAATTGTGAACGAAAAACAGCAGAAATGTATCGGACGTGTTTTCAAGGTGCTCGTTGAGGACTATGACCGTTATAAGGATGTCTATTCCGGCAGAACCTATATGGACGCACCGGAGATTGACGGATGCATTTATTTCACCTGCAAGCGTGAGCTTGACAACGGAGACTTTGTCAGCGTGCGCTGCACGGGGGTGCATGAGTATGACCTCACGGGGGAAGCAATATGAACACTCCGAACAAGCTGACCGTTTTCAGAATGATTCTCACCCCGCTTTTTCTCATTTTCATTCTCGCTCCCCTGCCGCACCGTTTTCTGCTTGCATGCGCCGTTTTTGCTCTTGCCTCGGTAACGGACGCAATTGACGGAAAGCTTGCAAGGAAGAACAACCAAATCACCGTTTTCGGCAAGCTGCTTGACCCTGTTGCAGACAAAATGCTCACCACTGCCGCCCTGCTCGCATTTATGAATCTCGGCTGGTGCAGCATCTGGATTGTTTTCACGGTTCTCACAAGGGAATTTGCCGTCACCTCGATGCGTCTGATTGCCGCGGCGCAAAACGTTGTCATTCCCGCAAACATCTGGGGAAAAATAAAAACCGCCACACTTATGGCGTTCATCATCATTATTATGCTCATCGGCGAGCTGCAAAGTGTTTTCGGCCTGTTTGCCGAAAGCCTGCCGCTCATTTCGAATATACTGCTCGGCATCAACGCCGCGATTTGTGTCGTGTCGGGAATTGTTTATCTAATTAACGGTGCTAAGGCAGTAAACTTTACAAAATGATTTAAGCTAATCTTGGGGGAGATTCTTTGTTCAATCAGCTTCGCGAGGATATTAACTGCGTCAAAAGCCGAGACCCTGCCGCACGTTCAACCCTTGAAATACTTTTTCTTTATCCGGGTTTGAGGGCGGTTCGTATGCACAGACGCGCTCACAGGCATTATGAGCACGGGCATTTTTTCCTTGCCCGTTGGCTTTCTCAGCGCGCCGTGCGCAAAACCGGCGTTGAAATTCACCCTGCGGCGCAAATCGGCCGCCGTTTCTTCATTGACCACGGCGCAGGAGTCGTCATCGGTGAAACCGCGATTATCGGAGACGATGTGACGATTTATCAGGGTGTCACCCTCGGCGGCACGGGGCACGATGTCGGCAAGCGTCACCCGACAATCGGCAATAACGTCCTCATCGGAGCCGGCGCAAAGGTGCTCGGTCCGTTCAGCATCGGAGACAATTGCAACATTGCCGCCGGAGCCGTCGTGCTTGAGGAGATTCCTCCGAACTGCACGGCTGTGGGCGTGCCCGCCCGCATTGTGAAGCGTGACGGCATCCGTGTCTGCGACGATCTTGACCAGATACATATCCCCGACCCCGTGGCGCAGGAGCTGTGCCGGATGCAATACGAAATCGACGTGCTTGCAAAGCTCATCGGATATAAAACGGAGGAAGACCCCGAATGAAAATTTTCAACACACTCACAAGGCAAAAGGAAGAACTCGTCCCGATCGAAAAAGGCGTACTCAAGATTTATGCCTGCGGACCGACTGTTTACAACTTCATCCACATCGGCAATGCTCGGCCGCTCTGCGTTTTTGACGTGATGCGCCGCTACTGTGAATACAGGGGCTATGAGGTGCGCTTTGTTCAGAATTTCACCGACATTGATGATAAAATCATCAAGCGTGCCGCCGAAGAGGGTGTGACGTTTGAAGACATCACAAAAAAATATATTGCCGAATACTGGACAGACGTTAAGGGCATGAACATCCGTGAGGCAACCGTTCACCCGAAGGCAACGGAAAACATCGACGAAATCATCTCCATTATTTCTTCACTTGTCGAAAAAGGCCATGCCTATGAGGCACAGGGCGACGTTTACTTCAGCCCCTCAACCTTCGGCGATTACGGCAAGCTTTCTCACCAGCCGCTTGAGGAGCTGTCCGCCGGTGCGAGAATCAACGTGGGCGAAATCAAGCATGAGCCGATGGATTTTGCGCTTTGGAAGACGGCAAAACCCGGTGAGCCGTACTGGGAATCCCCGTGGGGCAAGGGCCGCCCAGGCTGGCACATTGAGTGCTCTGCCATGGTTCGCCGCTTCCT
>CAZIMM010000013.1:17018-39448 GCA_964540415.1 uncultured Eubacteriales bacterium | reverse complement strand
AAGGAGTTTTTAACGTTGTAAATAATTTTTACGCAAATTTTTAAAAAATATTGACAATTACCTACAAAATTTGGTACAATAATTTTACATATAAAGGGGAGTAGCTTATAATTTTTCTGTCAACAATTTCTCGCCGCTTTTGCGGCTGGCAGAATACCCACACGGGAAGCCAGACCTTTGGCGTAAGCCGAGGTCTGTTTTAATATTCAGGACAATATTTTATATTATTCGGCGGCGGCCGGTGAACCTCAAATGTGATTTCCACCGTCAGCCCCGATTAAGGAGAAGTGATCATGAAGCATTACCTCGAAAACATCAGCGACGTCTTTGCCGAAGTCAAAAGCACCGTCAACGGTCTCACGGTGAGCGAAGCGGAGTCAAGACTTGCGGCAAACGGGAAAAACAAGCTTGCTGAGTCAAAAAAAGACAGCCTCATCAAGCGCTTTTTCCAGCAAATGCTTGACCCGATGATAATCATTCTCATTGTTGCAGCCGCAATTTCCGGCGCGCTCGCGGCTTTTGAGGGTGAGTTCCCGACAGACGTTATCATTATCCTGTTTGTCGTGATTGTCAACGCCGTGCTTGGTGTTTACCAGGAAAGCAAGGCTGAGGCGGCAATTGAAGCGCTTCAGGAAATGTCCGCCGCAACCTCGAAGGTTCTGCGCGACGGCAAGCTTGAAAGCGTCCGCAGTGAAGACCTTGTTGTCGGCGATGTTGTGATTCTTGAGGCGGGCGACGCTGTCCCGGCGGACTGCCGCATTTTTGAGTGCGCGAGCATGAAAATCGAAGAAGCGGCGCTCACGGGCGAGAGTGTGCCGGTTACAAAGCTCATAGATGTTCTCAAGGGAGCTGAAAACGGCGACGTTGCCCTGGGAGACCGCAAGAATATGCTCTACATGGGCAGCTCCGTGGTTTACGGCAGAGGCAAGGCGGTTGTTGTTGCAACAGGCATGCAGACCGAAATGGGCAAGATAGCAGACGCTATCGCAAACGCCGAGGAGGGTCAGACCCCGCTGCAGATAAAGCTCACCCAGCTGAGCAAGATTCTCACAAAGCTCGTCATCGGAATCTGCATTTTTATATTTGCGTTCGGCGTGATGAGAAGTATTATTGCGGGAAATCCGTTCACGTTTGACATGGCTCTGGATATGTTCATGGTTGCGGTGAGTCTTGCCGTTGCCGCCATTCCCGAGGGCCTTGCGGCGGTTGTCACAATCGTGCTTTCAATCGGTGTCACCAACATGTCAAAGCGCAACGCCATCATCAGAAAGCTCACGGCTGTTGAAACTCTCGGCTGTGCGCAGATTATCTGCTCTGACAAAACCGGCACACTCACCCAAAACAAGATGACGGTGGTTGACCATTATGCCGACGAGGAAAGCTTCATTGCCACCGGCATGGCGCTGTGCACCGATGTCACGGTCGGAGAGGACGGCAGCGTCACCGGCGAGCCGACGGAAGCGGCGCTTGTCAATTACGCGCTCTCTCTGGATCTCAACAAAAATGACCTTGAAAAGGCACAGCCGCGCGTTGCCGAGGCTCCGTTCGATTCTTCAAGAAAAATGATGTCCACCGTTCACAAGACGGCTAAGGGCTATATCCAGTTCACAAAGGGCGCTCCCGATGAAATCCTCAAATGCTGCACGAAGGCTCTGCTCGGCGGAGACTGCTTTGAGCTGACGCAGGAAATCAAGGACAGAACTCTTGCCGAAAACAAGAGAATGGCGGACAAGGCTTTGCGCGTGCTTGCGCTTGCTTACAAAGAGTATTCCGAGCTGCCCGAATCCCGCGAGCCTGCAGACCTTGAAAACGAGCTTGTGCTTGTCGGCCTGACGGGAATGATTGACCCGGTACGTCCGGAGGTCAAGGATGCAATTGTTGAGTGCCGCTCTGCCGGCATCACCCCGGTTATGATAACCGGCGACCACAGAGACACAGCCGTTGCCATAGCAATGGAGCTCGGAATCATCGACAACCCGGAGCACGCAATCACCGGCGCACAGCTCAATGAAATGAGCGACGAGGAGTTCTCCGAAAAGGTCGGCTCGCTGTTTGTTTACGCCCGCGTTCAGCCCGAGCATAAGGTGCGCATAGTCAACGCCTGGAGGGCGAGGGGCTGCATCACTGCGATGACGGGCGACGGCGTTAACGACGCGCCGTCCATCAAGAGCGCGGACATCGGAGTGGGCATGGGCATCACAGGCACGGACGTCACAAAGAACGTTGCCGACATGGTGCTTGCGGACGATAACTTCGCAACCATCGTCAACGCCGTTGAGGAAGGCCGCAGGATTTATGACAACATCCGCAAGGCAATCCACTTCCTGCTCAGCTCCAACCTCTCGGAAGTGCTTTCGATATTTGTTGCCACAATGATCGGCTTCACAATCCTCAAGCCCGTTCACCTTCTCTGGATAAATCTGGTTACGGACTGCTTCCCCGCTCTTGCCCTCGGAATGGAAAAGGCCGAAAGCAACATCATGAAGCGCAGCCCCAGAAATTCAAAGGACGGCATTTTCGCCGGCGGCGTCGGCGTGGATGTGTTCTATCAGGGCGCGCTGGTCACTGCGCTGACCCTGCTTGCATATGTTCTGGGTCACTTTATGGAAACAGGCACATGGACCTTCACAAACAGTGCGGACGGCATGACAATGGCATTCCTGACAATGTCAATGTGCGAAATCTTCCATTCGTTCAACATGCGCTCCCAGCGCAATTCGGTGCTGAGAATGGGCTTCAAGGAGCATTCACACAACAAATTCCTCTATCTCGCAATGCTTGCGTCGCTCATCATGACAACCTGCGTCATCGAGGTTCCGTTCCTTGCCAACGCTTTCGATTTCACTCCCATTGACCTTAAGGAATACGCCGTAGCTATGGCGCTTGCGTTCTCGGTTATCCCGATTGTCGAAATCGTCAAGGCGTTCCAACGCGCAAATGCAAAGAAAAAAGCAAAGAATGGCTGAGTTGTATGTTTTGCACAAGGGCTTCAATTTCTCGCAGGATGGACCGGGCAACCGCCTGGTCTATCATCTGCGCGGGTGCAATCTGCACTGCCCGTGGTGCTCAAACCCCGAGAGCATGGACACTTCTGACCTCTCCGGCGCGCACACACCGCAGGAAATCCTGCACGAGGTCACAAGAAGCAGCAAGCTGTTTTTTGACGGCGGCGGAGTGACTTTCACAGGCGGAGAGCCGACTTTGCGTTTTGACGCTCTGCGTGAAACCCTCGGTCTGCTGCACTCGGCGGATGTAAATACAGCAATCGAAACAAACGGAACTCATCCCGAGCTGCCGGAGCTTTTCGGTGTGACAGACTTTCTGATTATGGATTTCAAGCACAGCAACTCACGCAAGCTTCGGGATATGACGGGCACGGGCAACGAAACCGTGATATCAAACCTGTTTCAGGCAGCGGAGCTTCGCCGTCAGCTGCTCGTGAGAATACCTCTCATCAACGGCTTCAACGCTTCCGAGGAGGATGCACGGGACTTTGCAAGCGTGCTGTGCGCGCTCGATATGCCGTCGCTGGAGCTTGAAGTGCTGCCGTATCATGAGTATGGCAGGGACAAGTGGGCGGCGTGCGGAAAAGAATACAAAATGAACAATGCCTTTGTAACTCCCGAGGGAGTCGGGGCGTTTAAAGACATAATGCGTGAATCCGGAATCAATGTGGTAAAATACTGAAGCTTTTTGGAGATGTTTTGTATGTTAGGTTATGAACGCGGAGAAATGACCGCAATGGCAAAGGCTCTTTTCAAGGAGGAGCGAAGTCTGAAAAGGCTTGACGGTTGGTTCATTGCAAGAGAACTCGCTTTCAAGGAGACCGGATTCAAAAACAACGGAATGAGCGAGGAGATGCGCGCCGCGGTCGAGCTGCGCCGCATTGTCTCGGAGCTTCCCCTTTCAATCAGCGAAAACAATTGCTTTGCCGGAACACAGAGGGACGCTTTCGCAAGAAGCTACGCTCTGATTAATCCGTCGTTTCAGGTGGAAACCTTTTCCGGCTACTGTGACCCGACTGCTGTTTTCGGCGACATTGAGCCGAATGAGGAATTTACCCGGGAGCGTATAGATTTCCTGCGTGAAAAGTCAAAGCAGACTGATTATGTCAGCAGTCTGACAGAGGTCTACGACAAGTATTCCGACTGCATGGGCGAGGTGGCTTTCTTTGTCGAGCAGGTTACGGGGCATCTCATCCCGGATTTTCGCCGCGCGCTGAAAGTCGGTGTTTCGGCAATGCTCGCCGAGGTCAGGGATAAGGCGTCACGCGAAACGGACAGCGAGAAAAAGGACACCTTTGAAGCAATGGCGATTTGCCTTGAGGCTTCACTGACTCTTGCAAAACGCTATGCCGACCTTGCGGCGCAGCTCAAAAAGACAGCCGCACCGCACAGGGCGCAGCAGCTTGAAATAATGGAAAAGACCCTGCGCCGCGTTCCAGCAAACGGTGCGGAGAACCTGTATGAGGCGATGCAGGCATACCTCATCCTCTGGCAGGTCATGTGCCTTGAGCAGGCACCGAATCCGTTTGCCTTCTCCGTCGGAAATGCCGACAGAATTTTTGAACCTTACCGTGCAATGTCCGGCAGCTCCCGTGAGGAAACGGCAGAGCTGTTCAGACATTTCCTCGTTTTCTACAATGTTGCGGACAGAAGCTGGGCGATTTCGCAGAACGTCCTGCTCGGCGGACGCGACCTTGCCGGCAACGACCTCACAAACGAAACTACATACGCCATAATGGATGCGTATTTTGACATGAACCTGCCCCAGCCGATTCTTTCCGTCAAGCTGCACAAAAACACGCCGGAGAGGCTTTACCGCGAAATGGGCAAGTTCATGTTCACACCCGGATGCCTGACCCCGTCCTTCTTCAATGACGATTCTGTTTTTGCCGCGCTTTCGGGCGGCGGAGTGGAGGACTGTGACCTGCCGGATTATTCCGTTGCGGGCTGTCAGGAGCCGCTGATTATGGGCAGGGACAATGCCAACACAACCAACAGCTGGTTCAACCTCGGCAAGGTTCTGGAGCTGACGCTGAATTCAGGCAAGTCACTGATAACCGGAAAGGAAATCGGCACTTATGCCGGGGACTATCCCGACACCAAGGCTCTGCTTTCCGACCTTCGCGCTGCGTTTTTCAAAAATGCCGAGGCTTATGTAAAGAAGATGGCGGACGCGGCAAACGGAGCAAGCCGCGCAATATCTCACATGAGGGTGCCGTTCCTTTCGGCCTTCATGGGCGGCTGTGAAACCGGCATCGACACCCGTCACCCCACAAGACAGGGCACAAAATATAACGGAAGCGGCTGCCTGATTCACGGCCTGTCTGTCGTTGCCGACTCTTTCCTCGCGGTTGACAAGCTGCTCGCCGAACGTCCGCAGGATTGCGACAGGCTTCTTGAGGCTCTCCGCACAAACTTTGAAAACGACCCCGAGCTGCTCGGTTTTCTCAAGTCTGCGCCGAAATTCGGCAACAATATTGAGGAGGTTGACGCTCAGGCGGCGGACATTGCGGGGCGCATATCGGACCTTGTGCGCGCACAGAAGAACTATCTCGGCAACAGCTTCAGAGCGGACTGGTCCAGCCCGTCAACGCATCTGCTTTACGGCTACTGGGTGGGCGCGACGCCCGACGGCAGGGCGGCAAGAGAAATGCTCGGCTACGGTGTTGACCCTCTGTTCGGCGAGGCGGGCAACGGTCTCGGATTCCGGATTCTTTCAAACATGGGTCTGCCTTTTGAAAAATTCAACGGCGGTTATGCCTCCCACTTCGGCGTGGATCCCAAATTCTTCAAGGGCGAGACTCTTGAGGACAAGGGCGTGGAATTCGGCAGGCGTATCATCGCGCCGCTGTTCTTCAATCCCGAGTGCGAGGGCGCGTCACCGTTCTATCTTTATGTTAACGTCACAACGCCCGACACCCTGCGCAAGGTGCTTGCTGACCCGAAAAAGTATGCACCGAGCGGAGTTTACATCATGCGTATTCACGGCACGTTTGTCAATTTTCTGGATTTGTCTCCGGCAATTCAAAATGACATAATCCGCCGTCTTGACCTTGAATCAACAAAAATTTAAAAAGCCGTTAATGCTAGGCTTCCCCGCAGTAACGGCCGCGGAGAAAGCCTGCAAACGCATATTTACGGCCTGTCCGCTGATAGTATGTTTTGCTCTTTTCCGCGTAATATTATCGCAAAATTTTGCCAAGAATTTTTGCTCCTGCAGGTGCGGAACGGACGGTTTCAGCTACGGTCAGCCGACGAAGGCTCTCCGCGTAGCCCGGATTGAACGGGTACGGGGGAGCTTTCTTTTTGTAAAAACTTCCTTAAATGTCTTGAAAAAATCAAAGAAAAAGGGTAGTATTATAATAGCGTAATTTTTACCGATATATCCGCGGTGCTTGCAAAACAGTATTTGCCGGGAGAAGTATCGGATAATCCGGAAAAAAGCAGAACTCAAAAACGCCGTGATGCGCAAGTGAAGCTCTCACCTGCTTTTTGTCAGAAAGGCTTTTCGGTCATAAAAATGAAAGTAAATTTTACAGAAACAATTCTGCGCGACGCAAACCAATCGCTCATTGCAACAAGGATGCCCTTTGAGGCTTTCGAACCTGCCCTGAAAGACCTGAACCGAGCAGGCTACTATTCCCTCGAGTGCTGGGGCGGAGCAACCTTTGACTCCTGCCTGCGCTATCTCGATGAGGACCCCTGGGAGAGACTGCGCAAAATCCGCGCCGCCTGTCCGGACACAAAGCTGCAAATGCTCCTTCGCGGGCAGAATTTGCTGGGATACAAGCATTATCCGGATGATGTTGTCCGTTTGTTCGTTAAAATGAGCATCGAAAACGGCATTGACATCGTGCGGATTTTTGACGCGCTCAACGACATCCGGAATGTCGAGACCGCGATTGACGAAACACTCAAAAACGGTGCGATTGCTTCGGGCACAATCTGCTTTACAATCAGCCCGATTCACACCCTTGAAAGCTATGTAAAAACCGCGCAGGGAATGAAAAACCTCGGAGTGCAGACAATCTGCATAAAGGATATGGCGGGAATTATGTCTCCGCAGCAGGCCTTTGAGCTTGTAAAAGTGCTTAAGTCGGAGGTTGGTCTTCCCGTTTCCGTGCACACGCACTGCACAACCGGGCTGGGAGCGCTCACGCTTCAGAAGGCGGTTGAGGCCGGCGCGGATATCATCGACACCGCAATTTCATCTTTCTCGGGCGGCACCTCTCAGCCTCCGACGGAAACCATGGCCTATGCCCTCCGCACGCAGGGCTTTGATGTTGCGCTCAACGAGGAAGCGCTTTCAAAAATCAACGCGCATTTCAAAGCATACAGAGAGCAGTGCCTGAAGAACGGTTTGCTCAACCCTGTTGTCATGTCCACCGATACGGACGCCCTGGCTTATCAGATTCCGGGCGGCATGCTTTCAAATCTTGTCGCTCAGCTCACGGCGCAGAACAAGCTGGACAAGCTTAACGAGGTGCTTGAAGAAACTCCGAGAGTGCGCGCACAGCTCGGCTATCCGCCGCTGGTGACGCCGATGAGCCAGATGGTCGGCGTGCAGGCGACGGCAAACGTGCTCAGCGGTGAAAAATACAAAAACGTTTCAAAGGAAATCCGCAACTATATACGCGGAGAATACGGTACGCCTCCGGGCAAAATTGACCCGGAGCTTTCAGAAAAGATTCTCGCGGGCGAAAAGCCGCTCACCTGCCGCTTTGCGGATATGCTTGAGCCGGGAATCGAAAAAGCCAGGAACGAACTCGGAGATAAGGCACAATGCGACGAGGACGTTTTGTCCTACATCGCTTTTCCGCAGCAGGCGCTTGCATTCTTTGAAAAACGCGAGGAGAAAAAGAAAAACACTTTCACTTACAAAGTGACGCGTGTTGTCGGGGAGGGTGACTGATATGTTTGCCGGGCAGGATATTTCCTTCGGGCAAGCTCTCGGAATCGCGGGAACCGGTTTCCTTGTGGTTCTTTTGGAACTTGCTTTCATCGCGGTGATGGTGCTGCTGCTTTCAAAGGCAGTCCGTTTTTTTGAAAACCGGCTGACAAAAAGCAGACCCGCCGCTCAGATTCCCGACTTACAGCCGGCAGGACTGCCGAGCAATATGTCTCAGGGAACGCTTATGCTCGAAAACGTTGACGAGCCGACTGCGGCCGTGATTATGGCTGTTGTCAGCCATCAGAGCGGAATACCGCTGAACAGGCTTGAATTTGTGAGCATACGCGAGGTTGAATCAACGAAAGCGGGTGAATTGCAATGAAATATATTGTAGCGTTGAACGGAAAAAAATATGAGGTTGAGGTCAATGAGACCGAGGCTGTGATCACCGCGGTAACAACCGATGCACCGAGCGCGCCCGTCCCGGCAGCACCTGCAGCTCAGCCGGCAGCCGCCGCGCCTGCCGCAAACGCAGCACCTGCTAAGGGCACACGCGTGCTCTCACCGATGCCGGGAAGCATTCTCGATGTTAAGGCAGCTCCCGGACAGAGCGTCAGGGCAGGAGATGTGCTTTTGATTCTTGAAGCAATGAAGATGGAAAACGAAATCGTCGCCCCGTGCGACGGAGTTGTCAAGCAGATTACGGTGGTTAAAGGTTCAACCGTGAACACCGACGACGTGCTTGCTGTCCTGTGAGGGCGACGATATGATAATTGAAGTTTTAAAGGGTATGTGGGAAAGCTCCGGGCTGATTGCCCTCACCTGGCGTGAGGGTGCAATGCTGCTTGTGGCGTTCGGCCTGCTTGCCCTTGCGATAGTCAAAAAATTTGAACCGCTGCTTTTGCTGCCGATTGCCTTCGGAATTTTGCTTGCCAATCTTCCCGAGGCCGGGCTTATGGCTCAGGCGGCAGAAGGCGACCCGTGGTACAAGGCCGGAATACTGCACATCATTTACATGGGCGTCAAGAGCAGCATATTCCCGTGCCTGATTTTCATGGGAGTCGGAGCAATGACGGATTTTGCGCCGGTGCTTGCAAACCCGTCGAGCCTGCTGCTCGGCGCCGCCGCGCAGTTCGGTATTTATGCTGCTTTTCTGCTTTCGCTTCTGCTCGGCTTCACGCCATCAGAGGCGGCTGCAATCAGCATCATCGGCGGTGCGGACGGACCCACGGCGATTTTTACCGCAAGCCGTCTGGCGGAGCATATGCTTGCTCCCATAGCCGTAGCGGCATATTCATATATGGCACTGATACCCATCATTCAGCCTCCCATAATGCGCGCCCTCACAACGAAGAAGGAGCGCGAGGTCAAAATGGAGCAGCTGCGCAAGGTCAGCCGCGCGGAAAAAGTTATTTTTCCGATTGCGGTTACTGTTATCTGCGTGTTTTTGCTTCCGAGCGTTGCACCTCTCATCGGCATGTTCATGCTCGGAAACCTGTTCCGCGAAAGCGGAGTGGTTGAGCGCCTGAGCGACACGGCTCAGAACGCGCTGACCAATATAGTGACAATCATGCTCGGGCTCACCGTTGGTGCAACGGCGAGCGGCGATGCGTTTTTGCAGGGAAAAACCCTGCTGGTAATTGTAATCGGGCTTGTTGCTTTTTCGTTTTCAACAGCCGGCGGAGTGCTGTTCGGCAAGCTTATGTATGTTGTCACAAAGGGTAAAATCAATCCTTTGATCGGTGCTGCGGGAGTTTCCGCGGTGCCCATGGCGGCAAGAGTCGCTCAGAACGAAGGACGCCGCGCGAACCCCACAAACTTTTTGCTCATGCACGCAATGGGTCCGAACGTCGCAGGAGTTATCGGTTCGGCCGTTGCGGCGGGCTTCATGCTGTTAATGTTCGGCAAGTAAAAGCTTCAGCGCATTTTCCTTCACAAGGCAGCGCCACTGCTCGCGTGTGTGGGCACAAAGCAAATCATTCTCTGCTCCCGAACGCGCGTATTCGCACAAAATGTCTCTCACCGATGCAGTGTCACAGCAGGTGAGAATGAGGCGGTAGAAGGAACCCTTTGCATACAACTCGCTTTCGAGCACGGTGCTCTCCTCGTGAACAAGTCTTGCGGCGGCACGGTAAACGTTTTCAAGTGTCGCAAAAGTGTACACCGCCTGATGCGAGCTCCGTTTCATCAAAAAGCGCCTGCCGGGACGGATAACCGTTGAATCCCTTGCCTTTGTGCTGAAAAACAGCAGACAGCCTCCCGCTTTTTGCGGAAGCGCTTCAACGGTCATTGTGCCCGTGGCATCTATATCCTCACCGAGGCTTTTGCGAGCGCGTGCGAGAATTGTCCAGATGACACGGCGCGTTTCGATGTTGGAATAATCCATTTCCTCATACGTTATGTTCAGCTCGCGCATATCGTCCGGAGTCAGCTCAACAATTATGGCGCCCTCGGTCAACCCCTCAATGTTCAAGATAATTCACTCCTGTTCGGTAATATGGGTCAATAATAATGATATCTCTGTTTACTGTTTTCCGCAATGAATAAATTATGGTAAGAAGGTTGAATATGTCCGTCAACAGTGCAAAAGCAGACAGTGCTCCCGGCAACGAAAAGGCACTCAGGTCGCTTTGGGGCGACTTTCTGATTATGCTTGCCGTACCGGTTGCGGTGGCGTGGTACTATTACGGCACACGCGTGTTCAAACTCCTTTTTGTGGGAATAATTTCGGCGGTGGTGTTTGAGCTCATTGTTTGCAAGCTCAAGCTTGAAAAGCAGACCCTCGGTGACCTTAACGCTGTTTTTATCGGCGCTGCACTGACCCTCATGCTCCCCGCCTCATCCCCGCTTTGGCTGCCGATACCCGGTGTTGCCGTTGCGATTTTCGCTGTGAAGTACCCTTTCGGAGGCACCTCTCACGTTCCGTTTTCGCCTGTTGCCGCGGGTATGGCGTTCTTAACCATCTGTTTTCCGTCTCTCGTTTTTGCATATCCGGCAATTGCGTCAAACGGCGGCACGGTGTCCGCCTATGCGACGCAGGGCTATGAGCAGGGGCAGTCGCTCTCGTCAATGCTCATGCAGGGCAGCACTCTCAAACTGAACATAATCAGCGTTTTCGACGTGCTCTCGGGGAACATACCCGGGGCAATGGGCGTAACGTGCATCCTGCTCCTGTTCGGATGTATGATATACCTTATCATACGCAGACCGCGCCTGTTTGTTGCAAGTGCAGGCTTTATTTTGAGCAGTGCGCTGGTTGCTCTGCTCTTTCCGAGGATTCTGCGTGAGCTGCTCAGCACAATTTCCGTCGGCGCGGGAGCGGGTTATCATCTCACTTCCCTCGTCCTTGAGCTTTCGGCAGGCTATATTTTCTATGCCTCGGTCTTTCTCATCACAGACCCCGCAACCCTGCCGCCCGGAATCTTCAGTCGCTTCCTCTGCGGTTTCTGCGGAGGCTTCATCTGCATGATGATGCGCTATTTCGGTGAGTTTGAGGAGCCGACATGCTTTGCCGTGCTGATTATCAATGCCTTCTGGCCTGTGGCGGACAAGTATATTGACAGACTCGGTGTTTATATTAAATCCAAGGTTAAAACAAAAAACAAGGGCGGGGAGGTGACTGTCAGTGCCGAAAGCGGGACGTAAACTGGCTGTTCCCGGTTATTTCGTCAGGAATGCCGTAATATTCAACCCCGTGCTCGCCCAGATGGCGGGTCTCTGCCCGATTGTTGCAATTGCAACATCGGTTCGTTCTGCGGCGCTCATGTCGCTGACGCTCGTGTGTGTTCTCGTGATAACGGAGCTTCTTGCCTGCGTCGCGTTGAAAAAAGTTCCGCGCTGGGTGAGAATCGGGCTTTACATCATAATCGGAGCAGCAGTCGTCACACCCGTTATGCTGCTCACTCAGAGGCTTAACTCATCGCTTGCGGCGGGAGTCGGGATGTATTTGCCGCTCATGGCGGTGAACTCGCTTGTTGTTATGCGCTGCGAACGCTATGCCGTCAAGCTCAATGTTCCGGAATGCCTGCGTGACGCGCTTACGGCGGCGGCGGGCTATTCGGCGGTGACGATGCTTGTCGGCGGAATCAGAGAGGTGCTCGTCAGCGCGAGCTTTGCGGGAGTGACGCTTTGGAACGGCTTCAGGCTGCCCGGGCTGGTGCTTCCGTTCGGAGGCTTCCTCATTCTCGGATTTTTGTCCGCACTGCTTCGTGTGCTGATATCTGAAAGATATCCGACATATCTCGACAAAAAAGCCCCCAAGGCAATGACGGGGGAGGAAAAGCAGCAGCTTGCCGCAATGCGCAGGGCGCAGGCGAGCTCGGCGGCGGAATCAGCGGAGAGAAGCATGCGCGAGATATCGGAGGACGCTGTGCTTCAGGACTACTCTGCGGAGGATTACGGGGAAACGAATGTGTTTGACAGCGAAATCTCCAGGGAGCTGTTTGCTTTGTTTGAAAACACCGACACGGTGATTGACCCCGACCCGGACATTCCGCAAATTGACGATGAGGAGATATTTGTTGCGGCGAACGAGCCGGAAGAGGATTCCGCCGTGCCGCAATCCGACTCTCCTGCATCCGCAGTGACCGAAAACATCGGCGACTATGAACTGGAAAAGCTGTTTGCACGCTCGTTCGATGACATAATCGGCGGCGGGGACAGCGATAAGGGTTGAGAAGAAGAGGTGTGACATATGTGGTTTTTTGACTTGCTGACTGCGGCGGTGTATGCGCTGCTGCTTCAGAATCTGGTGTTCACCGGCGGCTTCGGCATCAGCGAGGTTGTGAGGATATCCACAAAGTCGGGCGATTATGTCTACATCGCCTTTTTGCTGACATTCTTCTCAACAGCAACCGCCGCGATTTGCCGCGGACTGGACGCAATCGGTGCAATCCGCTCGCTCTCGACAATGTGGCACGTCATAATCTATTGCATGGTGCTTGCCGTTGTTTATCTCGCAACAGCGGGAATTATATCGTTCACTGCAAAATCAGCAGCAGACAGACTTCACCGAATCGGCATGGCGGCAATGAACACACTTGTGCTTGCAGTCCCCCTGATAAACAGACGCTCGGCGTTCACCTTCGCGGAAAGCATCGGCTCCGGCATCGGCGCAGGGCTTGCTTTTGTTCTCGCTGTGCTCATGGTTGAGGCGGGAATGAACAGAATCAGCGACAACAGTGAAATACCCGGGGATTTCAAGGGCAGACCGGCGCTGTTCATCTATGTTGCGATGATATCCCTCGCACTCGCCGGATTCACGGGCACATCGCTCTTTGTTTGAGGAGGGGTGATGTTTTATGGATGATGACAACAAAACACCGCGCAATCTGCAACTTGAGGTTGAAAAACGCAGACACAGCTACTACAGCTTCCGCAAAACCTATCCCGGCTCGCAGACAAGTGAAATGACGCACAGCGAAAACTATGCCCGGGAGCTGGCCGCCAGCGGCACGCGCAGGCGTGTTTTGCTCGCCCTCGCTTTTGTGCTCGTTTTTCTGACAGCTTTTCTTTTCACCGACATTTCAATCCACATTTCAAAAACTCCAACAACAGCGGTACAGCAGACAACGGCAGCCGCTGTACAGCAGACAACGGCGGACGTGCAGGCAACGTCATCAACGGCGGCTCCGGCGACTTCCGCTCAGGACGTGAGCGACACTGCAACTCAGGGAGAATAAAACGAGACAGGGGAGTAAAGTCAAATGAACGAAACAGTCAAATCCGTGCTCGAAAGACAGACCGTCCGGGAATACAAGCCGGAGCAGATAACCGACGGGGAGCTTGAACTGCTCACCCTTGCCGCAAAACGCGCGCCCAGCGGCAGAAACACACAGCCGTGTTATGTGCGCTTTGTTCAGAACCGCGGTCTGCTCGACGAAATGAACCGTGATTTCAAGGAGCTTGTGGGTTACGACACCCCGGCATACACAAATTGGGACATTCATCCGTTTTACCATAACGCTCCCACAACCGCGTTCATTTTCAGCCCCGGCCGCTCGGAGACCGACGGCGGAATCATGGTTGAAAACATATGCGTTGCCGCTTGGGGCATGGGAATCGGCACATGCATCATTGGGAGCATCGGCGCGCTGTTTGAGGACAGCTCAAACGGCAAAAAGTGGAGAAATAAGCTCAACATTCCCGAAAACTTCTGCTTCCTCATTGCCGCGGCAATCGGATATCCGGCGCTTCTTCCTGAAATGAAGCCGAGGTTTGACGACAGAATTGAAATTATCCGCTGAACAATATAAATTTTGCGGCTCATCCCGGCTTCGCGCATTTTTGCCCGGAGAGGATGAGCCGTTTTTTATTTGCAGTTTTAATAAAACTGCAAGTTTATGGTGTTGACATTAGAACGTTTTTACATTATATTATAAATTAGGGCTTTAATCCGAAACGATGAGGAGTGAATGCAGTGTCAGATTATTTTTCGGGCATTCCGGCGGTGCGTTATGAGGGCGCACACGGCACAGGAGAGTTTACTTTTAAGCAGTATAATCCGGATGAGGTCATTCTCGGCAAAACAATGCGTGAGCAGCTGCGCTTCGCAATGAGCTATTGGCACACGCTTTGCGGTGACGGCACGGACATGTTCGGCAGAGGCACCTTTGTCAAAAACTTCGGCGGCACAACTCCCGCCGAAATCTACAAAAACAAGGCGTATGCGGCTTTTGAGCTGATGAACAAGCTCGACATTGACTTTTTCTGTTTTCATGACCGTGACATTGCTCCAGAATACGACACTCTTTCACAGACCAATGAGGCAATTGATGAAATGGCGGAGCTGATTGCCTCCCTGATGAAGAAAAACGGAAAGAAGCTGCTCTGGGGCACTGCAAATTGTTTTGCAAACCCGAGATATATGCACGGCGCTGGCACAGCGCCCAACGCCGAGGTGTTCGCCTTTGCGGCGGCGCAAATCAAAAAAGCACTCGAGGTCACGGTGAAGCTCGGCGGCGAGGGCTATGTTTTCTGGGGCGGCAGAGAGGGATACGAAACCCTCTGGAACACCGACATGGAGCTGGAGCTCGACAACATGGCGCGCCTGCTGACTCTTGCACGCGACTATGCGAGGTCAATCGGATTCAAAGGATATTTTTACATAGAACCGAAGCCGAAGGAGCCGACAAAGCATCAATATGATTTTGACGCGGCAACCTCAATCGGCTTTCTCAACAAATACGGTCTGGCGGATGACTTCAAGCTGAACATCGAAGCAAATCACGCAACTCTTGCCGGGCACACGTTCCGCCACGAGCTTTGCGTTGCCAGAATAAACAATATGTTCGGCTCGATTGACGCAAACTCCGGCGACCTTCTTCTCGGCTGGGATACCGACTGCTTCCCCACTGATGTTTACGAAACCACGGGCTGTATGCTCGAGGTTATCAGGGCGGGCGGCTTCACAAAGGGCGGACTGAACTTTGACGCGAAAACACGCAGAGGTTCGTTCACTCCGGAGGATATCGCGCACGCTTACATCGCCGGAATGGACGCGTTTGCCCTCGGCCTGCGCAACGCTGCAAAAATCATTGAGGACGGCAGAATCGACAGCTTCGTAGAGCAGCGCTATTCAAGCTACAAAACCGGGCTGGGTGCGGACATTGCGTCCGGCAGAGCGACAATGGAACAGCTTGAAAATTTTGCACTTGAAAAGGGCGATGTGCTCGGCTGTGTTTCCTCCGGCAGGCAGGAACGACTTGAGGGGATTGTGAACTCAATAATTTTTTAGGAGGTCAACCGGATGTATCTTCTCGGAATAGATATCGGAACCTCAGGCACAAAAACAGCGCTTTTTTCGGAAAGCGGTGAGCTTGCCGCGTCATACACCGGTGAATATCCGCTTTATCAGCCCCAGAACGGCTATGCGGAGCAGGAGCCGGAGGACTGGTGGCAAGCCGTGTGCGACGGCATAAAGGCAGTTCTTGCACAAAGCGGAATCAACCCGGCGGAGATTGCGGGAATCGGACTTTCCGGGCAGATGCACGGGCTTGTGATGCTCGACGAAGGCGGAAATGTTCTTCGCCGCAGCATCATCTGGTGTGACCAGCGCACGGCGAAGGAATGCGAACAAATGACGGCCGTTGCCGGGCTCGACCGCCTGATGAAAATTACAGCGGCGCCCGCAATGACGGGCTTCACCGCTTCAAAGCTGCTTTGGGTTCGGAACAACGAGCCGGAGATTTACGAAAAATGCAGGCACGTTCTGCTCCCGAAGGATTACATACGCTTCAGACTCACGGGAGAATTTGCAACAGAGGTGTCCGACGCCTCCGGAATGCAGCTTCTGGACATTGAGAACAGATGCTGGTCCGACGAGCTGCTGACTGCTTTTGACATTGACCGTTCACTGCTCGCAAGAGTTTATGAATCACCTGAAATCACCGGTGAAATCACCGCCGCCGCTGCCCTCAAAACGGGGCTGAAAAGCGGCACACCGGTTGTCGGCGGCGCGGGAGACAATGCTGCTGCAGCTGTGGGCTGCGCCGTTGTAAGAGACGGCAGAGCCTTCACAACAATCGGCACAAGCGGCGTTGTTTTTGCCCATTCTTCAAAAATGTCGCCGGACTCCAAGGGCAGAATTCACACGTTTTGTTCTGCTGTCCCGGGCGAATGGCATGTCATGGGTGTGACCCAGGCGGCAGGGCTTTCACTGAAATGGTTCAGAGACAACCTCTGCACGGACATCATCGCCGACGCACAAAGCCGTGGCATTGACCCGTATGTGATTATTGACACTCTTGCCGCAAAGTCGCCTGCCGGTGCAAACAGACTGCTCTGGCTGCCCTATCTCATGGGGGAGCGCACACCGCACCTTGACCCGTATGCGCGCGGTGTGTTCTTCGGGCTTTCGGCAATGCACACAAAGGCAGACATGCTCCGCGCGGTTATGGAAGGGGTCACATTTTCTCTTTGCGACTGCCTGGATATTTTCCGTGAAAACCGGATAAATGTGGGGAGCATGATGGCCTGCGGCGGGGGCGGCTCAAGCGCATTCTGGCGGCAGATGCTTGCCGACGCGTTCGGCTGCGAGGTCTGCACAGCGGTTTCCTCTCAGGGCGCGGCGCTCGGCGCAGCTCTGCTTGCAGGAACGGGAGCCGGAGTTTTCTCCGATGTCCGTGAAGCGTGCGACGCCGTTGTCGGAATTAAGCAACGCTGCTCACCCGACGCAAGGAACGCAGACATTTACGGTGAATACCGTAAGCTGTATAAACAATTGTATCCCGCTCTCAGGGAAAGCTTTTCCCTGCTTGCGAGGATGAAATAAAAACGAAAGGAACTCGGCATCAATGATTGAAATTCGCAGGGGAAAAAGTGAGGAGTTTGTTGAAATTCTGGATTTTCTTGATTTCGTATTTTCAAAAAACAGCCGTCCTCACAACTTTGAAACCATGTATCCGAACATTTACCGCAACTCCGACGAATACATGCACAACCTTCTCAACCTTTGGGAGGACGGCAAAATCAAAGCGTCCATCCTCATTCTTCCGCGCACACTGAGTGTCGGCGGCAGAGAACTGAAGGTTTACGGCATCGGCAGCGTTGCCTGCCACCCGAGGGAACGCGGCAGAGGATTTATGTCGATGCTTCTCAAGCAGCATAACGATGAGATGCGCCGCGACGGTGTGCACATGTCCAACCTCGGCGGCAGAAGGTCAAGATATAACCACTTCGGCTTTGAAATCGGCGGAAACAACTACAATTTTTCGGCAAGCCTTGACTCGATAAAACTTACAAGACCCGACATTGACGGAGAAGAGTTCTTCTTCAAGGAGCTTTCGGCGGACGAAACCGAGCTTATCTCCGAGCTGAAAAAGATTTACGAATCAAAGCCCGTTCACTATGTTTACGACAACACGGATGATTTTTATCTTCGTATGGTTATTCCGGATGATAACGCCGTCCCCTACGCCGTATACTGCGCCTGCTCGCCGGACACACCGATAGGCTTTGCGGCTGTGGAACCCGGCGACAGCAGTGACGAAATCCGCGAGCTGTGCATCAAAAACGACAGCATGATGAGCGATGTTCTCCTCAATTATGCGGTGACGTTTGGCAAGGGCATTGAGCTGTGTGCCGGAGAATGGCAGCTTCCGTTTTTCCGCGGCGTCACGGACATCGGCTCTGCCGTCAGCCACAACAACTCCGGAATGTGGGAGGTTGTTGACTGGCAGGCGGTTATCTCAGCGCTGCTTTCCTTCAAGGGCAGTTATTCATACATAGAGCCGGGAACGCTCGTTCTCGACATTGAGGGAACGGGCAAGCTTGCCGTCACGGTGAGCAACTCGGGCGAGGTTGATGTGCAAAAAACCGATGCCGCTGCAGATGTTGTCCTTCCCGGGCTGACGGCAACAAGGGCGCTGCTCGGCGCAGTGCCGCAGGCTGTTTTCGGCTTTGACCTTTCGCCGCGCACCGCCGCGCTTGTCCGCAGCTGGTTCCCGCTGCCGCTTTCCTGGTTCAGCACCGAAAGAGTGTAAAAAACTCGTGGATATAAAAATTTATTGAAAGAGGTAACAAAAATGAAAAACACGCTCCGCAGACTCCTTGCACTTTCACTCGCGGCAATGATGCTTTGCTCCTTTGCCGCCTGCACCGGCAAAGATGAAGCAGCAACAACCGTCACCGAGGAAACAACAGCCGCCGCCGAAGATGTGAATGCAACAACTTTGGAAGCGCCCTCTGAGACTCTGACCGATGTGATAACCGAAACCGCCACGGCAACAACCGCACAGGGCGAAACCTCAACCATTCCGGCAGACGGTGAAACCACCTCCGCAGAGCCGACAACGGCTGCCGCCGCACCGTCCACAACCGCCGAGGTTCTTGCCTATTACACACAGGCAACGGCAAAGGCAAAGTCCGCAAAGCCGGCTTTTGCGAAGAACAGGGAAACCTACAACGAGCAGTTTGACGCCGGCCTCGTTCTCAAAACCTTCAAGAGCCTGATTTACAAATTCATGGGCATCGGCGCGGACAACAAGTACAGCAAGACAGTCGCAAAGGGCGAGGAGACAAAGTTCATTGCAAAGTGCGCTCTGAGCCAGAGCGACATCACCTCCGCCGAATGCAAAACCGCCGGCACAGATTACGTCATCACAATCAAGGTCAAGGGTGGCTCCAGCCATGCTGACAAAAACAGCTACACCACCACCGCTCCCATTGAAAAGAGCGGAATCTGCGCAGGCCTTGACGACAAGGATTATTACGACCACAAGGCAGCTCAGAACATCTACGACGCAATCGGCGGCACCTTCGAGGGCGCGATTGTTGACGAAAAATATTCCAACGCAGTTGTCACCGCGACAATTGACAGCGCCACCGGCAACCTCAAAAAGCTCGTTGTCACCTTCGACATCGAGGTGAGCATCGACAAGGTTGCGGGCTCAAGCGCAAGCGCAACGGGCACGACCAAGGTTGAATACAAGGACTTCAAATGGTAAGCTCCCGGAGCAGGGCATAAAAATAACCGTACCGTTCGCAGCTTTGCGTTCGGTACGGTTTTTTTCAGCGGTTGAGCAGATAAATCGAAAGATTCAGATATCCCGCAAACGTAACCCAGAGCAGATAGGGTACCTGCAGCCAAGCCGCGACGGGTGAGATTTTTGAGAACATGATTATCATAGTGAGAATCAGAGCCCAGAGAATCACAAGGCAGACGAACGCCGCAAGATATGCCTGAAAGTTGAAGAAAATAATCGGCCAGATAAAATTCAGCACAAGCTGAGCGGAATAAACAATCAACGCGTTTCGCTTTTTCTCCCGCGGTGCGTCCGACGTGCCGACAAGATATGCCGAAATGCCCATGAGTATGTAAAGTATCGTCCAGACAACCGGGAACAGCCAGCCCGGCGGCGCGAGCATCGGCTTTTCAAGATTTTTGAAGATTTCCATGCTTGAGTTTGTCAGCACCGCCGCAAGTGCTCCGACTCCGAGGCTCACTGCAATACTTATAAGAAGCTTCTTCCAATTGAGCCTTATAACCATATTTCCTCTCCCCCTTTATGCAATTATACAGTTATAAATATGCACGCAGCCGGATAAATTATTCCATAAACAACTGATGCCGCTCAAGTGATGCGAAGTTAATAAATACTCAAAACAATTTCCTGATTTGTCAGAGCCGTATGTGCAAAAAAGAGCTGTATCCTGACACCTTAGCGGTGCGGGATACAGCTCCTTGCTTTATGGGTAATGCGTTTATTTGTACTTCGGCCTTGCTACATAGCTTGTGTGAAGAATCTCATGTGCCTTGTGGCTGCCGGGCTCGCCGAAGAACTCCTCATAGAGCCTCTTGACGCTCTCGTTTTCATGAGACTTGCGCACGGGAAGGTTTTTGTCTGCTTCGTACAGTGCCGCGCCGCGTCTGCCCTTGAGGTCAACAAAGTTGCGGACAGCAGCATGCTGAATCGGCTGACCGCCGCCGTTGACACAGCCGCCGGGGCACGCCATGATTTCGATGAATTGATAATCCGCCGTGCCGTCGCGAACCTTGTCCATGAGGTATTTTGCATTTGCAAGTCCGCTTGCAACGGCAACCTTGATGTCCATGCCGGCGACTGAGTAAGTCGCCTCCTTAACACCCTGTGTGCCTCTGACCTCTGTGAAGTCAGGCGCTGCAAGCTCCTCGCCGGTGAGGGTTTCAACAGCTGTTCTCAAAGCAGCCTCCATAACACCGCCGGTTGCGCCGAAGATAACGGCCGCGCCGGTGCCCTCGCCGAGAGGATTGTCAAACTCCTCATCGGGAAGATGCGGGAAATAGATGCCTGCGCTGTCAATCATGCGGGCAAGCTCTCTGGTTGTCAGAGCAATGTCAACATCGGGATAGCCGGAGGCGGATTGATCGTCACGCTTCGTTTCGAACTTTTTCGCCGTGCAGGGCATGATGCCCACAACAACGATGTTCTTCGGGTCAAGACCCATCTTCTGTGCATACCAGGTCTTGATGACCGCGCCGAACATCTGCTGCGGCGATTTGCATGATGAAAGGTGAGCGAGCTGCTCGGGATAATAATGCTCGCAGTATTTTATCCAGCCGGGTGAGCAGGAGGTTATGATCGGAAGAACTCCGCCGTTTTTGACTCTGTCAAGGAATTCCGTTGCTTCCTCCATTATGGTGAGGTCTGCGGCAAGGTCAGTGTCAAACACCTTGTCGAAGCCGAGCCTGCGCAGAGCGGCAACCATTTTGCCCTGAACATTGGTGCCGATGTGCATTCCGAACGCTTCACCGAGGGTTACTCTGATTGACGGAGCCGTGTGAACGATAACATACTTCTCGGGGTCGTTGATAGCGGCAAGAACCTTTGCCGTATCATCCTTTTCATAGATTGCGCCTGTCGGGCAGTGAACGATGCACTGGCCGCAGGAAACGCAGGAAACATCCGCCAGATCCTTGTCGAATGCGGAGCTGATGTGAGTGTCAAAGCCTCTTGCATTTGCACCGATAACCGAGATGGACTGCATGTTGCATGCGGCGACACAGCGGCGGCAGAGAATGCACTTGCTGTTGTCTCTTATCATGTGCGCGGCGGAATCGTCAAACTCATAGTTGGGGGTGGAGCCGTCGTAATAGCCCTCATTGTCAACGCCGAACTCCTTGCAGAGCTTCTGAAGCTCGCACGTCCCGCTGCGAATGCAGGAAAGGCAGGCGCGGTTGTGAGCGGAAAGAATCAGCTCCAGAGTGGTTTTGCGCGATTTGCGAACCTTCTCTGTGTTTGTCAAAACCTCCATACCCTCGCTGACGGGGAACACGCAGGCAGTAACAAGATTCCTTGCACCCTTGACCTCGACCATGCATATACGGCACGCGCCGATCTCGTTGATGTCCTTCAAAAAGCACAGAGTCGGAATCTCGATGCCGGCGAAACGGGCGGCTTCAAGAATCGAAATACCGTTTGGCACACTCAAGGGCATGCCGTTGATTTTAATATTTACCATTTCCATTTGTGGCACACTCCTTTCGTTATTTTTTCATAATTGCGCCGAACTTACATTTTTCCATGCAGGCTCCGCACTTGATACATTTTTCGGTGTCAATAACATGGGGCTGCTTTACGCTGCCGCTGATTGCATTGACCGGGCAGTTCTTGGCGCACAGTGTGCAGCCTCTGCACTTGTCGGGGTTAATGACATAGCTAAGAAGTGCTTTGCAAACGCCGGCGGGACACTTCTTGTCAACAACGTGAGCAACATATTCGTCACGGAAGAACTTGAGTGTTGCAAGCACGGGGTTCGGAGCAGTCTGGCCGAGGCCGCAAAGGGAGTTCTGCTTGATGTAGTAAGCAAGCTCCTCAAGCTTGTCGATATCCTCGAGAGTTCCTCTGCCGTCGGTGATTTTGTCGAGCAGCTCTCTCATCCTCTTTGTGCCGATACGGCAGGGTGAGCACTTGCCGCAGGACTCGTCAACGGTGAAATCGAGGAAGAACTTTGCAATGTCAACCATGCAGTTGTCTTCGTCCATGACTATGAGTCCGCCGGAGCCCATCATGCAGCCGATGGCGGTGAGGTTGTCGTAGTCAATGGGTGTATCGATA
>CAZIMM010000013.1:0-17008 GCA_964540415.1 uncultured Eubacteriales bacterium | reverse complement strand
CTCGGTGTCAATGAGGCTTGCGGGGATACAGCCGCCGGAGGGGCCGCCCGTCTGCGCGGCCTTGAACTTTTTGCCGTTCGGGATGCCGCCGCCGATTTCCTCAATGATTTCACGCAGCGTTGTGCCCATGGGGATTTCAACAAGACCCGTGTTCTTGATTTTTCCGCCGAGAGCAAAAACCTTTGTGCCCTTGGAACGCTCGGTGCCCATTGAAGCAAACCATTCTGAACCCTTGAGGATAATCTGAGGAACATTCGCAAAGGTTTCAACGTTGTTTTCGGTTGTGGGCTTGCCGAACAGACCCTTGACCGCCGGATAAGGAGGACGCGGACGCGGCTCGCCTCTGTTGCCCTCGATGGAGGTCATAAGAGCGGTTTCTTCGCCGCAGACAAATGCGCCTGCACCCAGACGGATGTGAATGTCAAAATCAAAGCCCGTCTCAAAGATGTTGTTTCCGAGCAAGCCGTATTCCTTCGCCTGCTTGATTGCAATTTCAAGGCGCTTGACGGCGATGGGGTATTCCGCGCGGACGTAAATATAGCCCTGGGTTGCGCCGATTGCGTAACCGCAGATTGCCATTGCCTCAAGCAAGCAGTGCGGGTCTCCCTCAAGAACCGAACGGTCCATGAATGCACCCGGGTCGCCTTCGTCGGCGTTGCAGACGACATATTTCTGGTCTGCTGCGTTTTTGGCTGTGAACTCCCATTTAAGACCGGTCGGGAAGCCGCCGCCGCCTCTGCCTCTGAGGCCGCTGTCCTTGACGATTTTGATGACATCGGCGGGCTGAAGCTCGGTCAGGCATTTGCACAAAGCCTGATAGCCGTCGTAAGCGATATATTCATCTATGTTTTCGGGATTGATGACGCCGCAGTTGCGCAGAGCAACGCGCTTTTGCTTTTTATAGAACTCGGTGTCGTTGAGTGACTTGACGGTGTCGCTTGTCACTGTCTCATCATAGAGCAGTCTCTTGACCATCCTGCCCTTGAGCAGGTGCTCCTCAACGATTTCGGGCACATCCTCAACCTTGACCTGGCTGTAGAAGCAACCCTCGGGGTAAACAATCATTATGGGGCCGAGAGCACACAGACCGAAGCAGCCGGTCTGAATAACCTTGACCTCATCCGCGAGACCCTTTGCGGCAATTTCTGCCTTGAGGGACTGGATTATGTCCGCGCTGTGAGAGGAGGTACAACCCGTACCGCCGCAAACAAGAACATGGGAACGATACATAATGCTAACCTCCTTTATTTGGCGATTGCGCCGACTGTGTATTCGGTGACGATATTGCCGTTGACGATATGGTCATTGACAACACGCGCAACCTTTTCCGGTGACATCTGAACATATGTCACTTTTTCCTTGCCGGGGACAAAAACTTCAACAATCGGCTCATACTGGCACATGCCGATGCAGCCGGTCTGAGAAACCGTGACGTTGTCGAGCTTACGGCGCTCAATCTCCTGAGAAAAAGCGGCGAGAACAGGCCTTGCACCGGCAGCGATGCCGCAGGTTGCCATGCCGACGACAACTCTGGTCAGTTCACCGGAGTCCTCGCGCACGGTCATAGCCGACTTAGTCCTTTCTTTTATTGCTAAGAGTTCTTCAAGTGTCTTCACGTTTATTCTTACCTCCTGAGTGCAATATTGCGTTTTCGTTTTCGATTATATAGTCCCTGAGCCACGCCGAAACCTCCGGCGCATTTACGGCAACCTCTCCGAGAATTTCCTTTATCTTGACAGTCGAAAAAACAAAGCTTTCATCGTCAAGAGAAAGGGTGTAGATGAAGTCGATATCGGTGTTCATTGTGACAAGAGTCATAATCGTTGAACACATATCTCCGAGAGGGGTAAAATCCACACTGTCGGTTCTGAAACGCGCGGTAACTGTTGTGCCCACTCCCTGCTCGCTCTGAATTTCCGCGCTGCCGCCGGTCATTTCGGCGGAAAGGAAAAACAGCGGGATTCCCATTCCCACGCGGCGCGTTGTGCGAGTTGTGAAAAACGGGTTGCGCACTCTTTCAAGCTGCTCGGGAGTCATTCCTCTGCCGTTGTCCCTGATGACAATTGTCAATGAATCATCACTTGTGAACAGTACGGAGATTTCAATGAGCGATGCTTCTGCGGAAATTGAGTTTTGCGCGATGTCGAGAATGTGCAGTGACAGCTCTCTCATTCGTATTTGGCAAGGATGCCGGCAACCTGGCTCGCGTCGAGCTTGCCGTAAACATCGTCGTTAATCATCATTACGGGAGCAAGACCGCAGGCACCGATGCAGCGGCACGCCTCAAGAGAGAATTTGCCGTCAGCCGAGCACTCACCCGGTGTGATGCCGAGGGAGGCGCTGATTTCGTCAAGCACACTTTGTGAGCCCTTGACATAGCAGGCTGTTCCCAGGCAGACCGAAACATTGTACTTTCCCTTCGGAGACAACGCAAACTGCGCATAGAAGGTGGACACACCGTAAACCTTTTCAAGCGGGATGTCCATTCCGTCGGCTATCATAACCTGCACCTCAAAGGGCAGATAGCCGTAAATGAGCTGAGCCTGCTGCATGACGTGCATGAGCATGCTCTTGTCACCCTTGTTTTCCTCAATCACGCTTTTGAGCTGAGCCTCCTGTTCGGGGGTGCCCGAAAACGGGATTTTGCTGACTTTTTTGAGCATTCAACTTTCCTCCTTTGCGCCGGGAATTAATCCTCCGGCACGATTAGCACCAAACAGAAGTGCATACCTTGCGATTATAACATAAATTGTCCGAAAAATCCAGACATAATCCAACATTTTCTAACTTATTTAGCCACATAATTCTCTCGCTCGACAAGCTGCCTGCCCTGATCGGAGCAAATCCAGTTGTAAAGCACCCGCGCCGGGTCGTCATCTGGGAGGTCTTTGGGGATGACGACATAAAAATCATTGGTGAGGGTGTACTCGCCGGAGGCAATTGTCGCGTTGCTCGGTGCAACGCCGTCAATGCTGAGAATTTTGCTGGTGTTGAGCTTGTCGCTCTCCATGTTTGTCAAGTAATAATAGACCGTGTAGCCGAGGGAATCCTTAGAATTGTCGTAATCGGCAATTGCCTCGAGCAGACCTATCATTGAATCCACACGCTGTTCCTTCGGCGGTTCAACAAGAGAGTCGCCGAGATTGAGCAGCTTGTCAAAGAGGGTCTGGCTGCCGCTGTCTTTGTTGCGCTGATAGGCAATGATGGGGCTGTCGGTGCCGCCGACATTCTTCCAGTTTTTGAGCTTGCCGGTGTAAATGTCCTTCACCTGCTGAGTTGTCAGGTTCTCAACGCTGTTCTCGGTGCTGCAGATGAACACAAGGGCATCCGCGCCGATTGCGTGCATTTCCCACTCAAAGTTCTTGTCCTTCGCGTATTGCTTTGCTTCCTCAGACGGCTCATAGGCGAGCAGAATGTCGAATGTGCCGTCGACAAGAGCGGTGTAATTGTCGGTTGTGGAGCCTTCAAACACAATCATGCCGCCGGCTGTGCTGCGGTCAATGCCGAGCACAGTTGCCGTGACAGCTTCACCCAGCGGCAATGCCGCAAGAGAGCCACCCATACGCGGATAGTTTTCCGTTGTGAATTCAAAGTTCCCGACAACCTCCGGCGCCGAGGTTGTTTCCTTCTGCGTTGTCACCGTTTTCTCGACCGAGCCGCAGGCAGCAAGCAAAAAAATGGATAAAGCTGAAATAACAGCGACGAATTTTTTCATAAGCCTTGTCTCCTTTTGTGAATGTTCAAGTGACACAATCAACTTGCTCTCTTTACTTCGCTCAGAAGGGAAGTGTATTCACTGAATATCGTTGAACCCGCCTTTGAGCCGGTTGCCACAATTTCCTCGTTTTCGCAGAGGATGGAGTGCCAGCTGTTGTCGGTGAGAATGTAACCGATCTGGTCGTTCGTAATGCCGAACACAAGCAGCTTGCGGTTGCGTGCGTACGCAACCATTGACGGGTAATTCCATTCCTCACCTGTCCACGATTCCGCGGCTGTTGTTGCCGAGCCGAAGGCAATTTCGGGAGCAAGCTCACCCGGAATAACCGCCACGGCAATAGAGGTTCCAATTTCAATGTAACCGATTTCCGTTGCGACCGAATATTTCATAAAGCCTGTTTTGACAACTGTGTTGGAAAGCAGTCCGCATTTGCCGGCAAGGATGAGGATGTTGTTTTCAATCGGGACATAAATGCGCTTGTGAATCGCATTGAGCAGAGGAGCAACCTCGGTTTCGTTTGCGGGCTGAATCGTGCCCAGCAGAGCGCCGAGAGTTTTGCCGTATTCCATCAGGGTGGCATAACGGTCACCGTATTTTTCGACGTTTACGGGGTCTGCCTTCACTTTGTCGCTCATAGAGGTTATTGCGAGCTCCGCACCCTGAATGATGATGAAGTTTGCATTGTAGTTTTCTTTGATGTATTTTTCCATATAGTAGGGATAGTCACCTGTCACAACCGTGCCCGCCGCGCCGTTGCCGACACAGTGAATCGCAGAATTGACGAGCCAGGTCTGCGCGGAGCCGTCGTCGGGCGCAAAGCGCAGGCGGTTGAGGTTTTTGTCGAAAACCTGCGGGTCGCGCTTATCCCTTATGTATGCTGAAGCATCCACCGTGCCGTAATAGAGCTTACCGGCTTTCATTGAGTTGACGGCAGACTTGATGCTGTTGACAACCGTGTTGTAAAGATTCTCCATGTACTCCGGATTCTTGCCGCTTTCAAGCTTGATGCCGAAAATGTTCTTGAGGGGAGCTGTGAAAAAGGCTTTGACAATGTCTCCGTTCATGCCGAAGGTATCAACGCAGCTGTGCTGGTGGAGAGAGGAAACGTTGATGCTCACGATGTTTTTGTCTTTGCAAAAAGCGGAAAGCCTGTTGCGGATTTCTCTTACGTCTCCGTTAGCAAGCCCGTAAGCGTCAAGAGAAGCGAAAACAACCGTGCCGTCGCCTGCAGACATTGCAACTGTCCGTACGCGCTGGTCGTCGCGAATATCTGTTGCAACCTTGCGCGAAACCGAGAGGCTGCCGCCGACATAATGGTTGCCGTCAAGCTCTTTGCCGGTTTGCAGAGAGGCGGAGGCGTAGCCGAGCTGCCAGCTGCTGCCGAGTGTCGAATCAAACTGAGCTGAACCGGGCATGAAGCCGGTTGAGTCCTCCTTGCCGAGCTTTGCCCAGCCGGGGTCGCGCACGATTGAGGCGATGCCGCCGACAAGTCCGTTGATGAGCTTATCCGCAAAGCGGTAAAGCCCTGCGTTTTCACTTTCGTCCGCCGCGGGAGCGGAATTCAGAGCGTATGCACCTGTGCCGAGTCCCGCCGCACCGAGCAGCATAACGGCACACAAAAACAATGAGATGAATTTTTTCATAATGATAATCCTTTCTTATTTACCTCTTGCTTCGTTGATGTTTTTAACAAAGAGCTTTGCCGTTCTGGTGATTTCCGCGTAATCTCCGGTTTTCGCGCCGGCTGTGAGGGAGCTCCCCGCTCCGACGGCGACTGCACCGGCTTTTATCCATTCGCCGACATTGTTGACATCCACTCCGCCGGTCGGCATCATTTTCGCATAGGGTATCGGCCCCTTGATTGCCTTGATGATTTTCGGCCCGAACAAATCTCCGGGGAAAATCTTGAGAATATCCGCGCCTGCCTCCATTGCCGTCACAGCCTCGCGCACACTCATCACTCCGGGCATAACGGCGGTTCTGTAGCGGTTGCACATTTTCACGGTGTCAAGGTCAAGATAAGGGCTTACGATGTAGTTCGCGCCCGAGAGCATTGCAATCCTTGCCGTAGCCGCGTCCATAACGGTTCCCGCACCGAGAATGATTTCGTCAGGCGAATACTTTTTTGCAAGAGCCTCAATAACCTTGTCTGCGTGAGGCACGGTGAAGGTCAGCTCGATTGCCGCGACTCCGCCCTCGATGCATGCGTCGGTGATGCGCTCGGCAACGTCGGTGCTTTCGGCTCTGACCACGGCGACAATGCCGCAGTCCTGGATTTTTGTGAGAATTCTTTCCTTGTCCATATCGGTCTCTCCTATATTAAATTTAATGTTTATCTTTGAACTCTTGCACCCGCTCCGGACAGAAGCCTTTCAACCTCCGCGAGGCTTGCCATGGAGGTGTCTCCCGGAGTTGTCATTGCAAGAGCACCGTGAGCAACGCCGTAATTGACGGCGGACTGCCCGTCGCCGTATGTCATCAGGCCGTAAATCAGTCCGGAGGCGAAGCTGTCCCCCCCGCCGACACGGTCATAGATATCCAGCCCCTTGAGCTCCGGACCGGAATATATTTTGCCGTCCATCCAGCAAATGGCGCTCCAGTCGTTTACGTTCGCCGTGCGCACCGTGCGCAGGGTTGTGGCAACCGCCTTGAAATTGGGATAAACCTCAACGGCGCTTTGAATCATTTTGCGGTAGCCCTCAATGTTCAGCTCCTTGAGCCCGGAGTCGTTGCCCTCAATTTCAAAGCCGAGGCATGCGGTGAAGTCCTCCTCGTTGCCGATCATCACGTCTATGTAAGGAGCAATTTCCTTGTTGACTTCCCGCGCTCTTTCGATGCCGCCGATGCTTTTCCAGAGAGACGGGCGATAGTTTAGGTCGTAGGAGACAACCGTGCCGTACTTTTTTGCCGCCTTGACGGCCTCGATAACCACCTGCGCCGTTGTGTCGGAAAGAGCGGCAAAAATTCCGCCCGTGTGGAACCAGCGGACGCCGAGAACGCCGAAGATGTGCTCCCAGTCAATGTCGCCCTGCCCTAGCTGTGAAACGGCGGTGTTGCCTCTGTCGGACACTCCGACAGCTCCGCGGATGCCGAACCCCTTTTCGGTGAAGTTCAGCCCGTTGCGCACGTTTCTGCCGATTCCGTCATATTTAACCCACTTTATCAGTGAGGCATCAACGCCGCCCTGAAGGATAAAATCCTCTGCGAGCCTGCCGACCTCATTGTCGGCAAATGCTGTTACAACGGCAGTTCTCATGCCGAAGCAGCGGCGCAGTCCTCTGGCAACATTGTATTCGCCGCCGCCCTCCCAGACGCGGAAGGAACGGGCGGCTTTTATTCTGGAATCACCGGGATCAAGCCGAAGCATCACCTCGCCGAGAGCAAGCATATCATAAGAACACTCGTCACGGTTTCTCAGTTTCATCGCATTCTACCTCACTATACATATTTATTACATTATATCAGCCTAACGGCGGTTTTACAATAACAAATTTGTCTAAAAAGTGTTTTTTGTTGTTGACAATGTGCTTCGGCTGTAGTATAATGCTCGCATAAACAGTGGAAGTATGCCCCTGCACACAGCGGAGGGAGGGAATAATAATGAGTCAGGTAAAAGTCAACGCGAACGAGTCTTTGGACAGTGCTCTCAGACGTTTCAAAAGGCAGACCTCAAGGGATGGAGTCATCCAGGAGGTTCGCAAAAGAGAACACTACGAGAAACCTTCTGTAAAAAGGAAGAAAAAGTCAGAGGCCGCCCGTAAGCGCAAGTATAAGTAAACGGAACGGGCTATGTGTCCGCTCAGACTGTTGACAAATTCAGTCTTGATGCAAAACAACAAGAAAGAGCAAAGTTGCCCAAAAGGTGACTTTGCTGTTTTTAATTAACCGGATATTCGGTCGGGTCAAAAAGCTTTTGCATTTTCGGCAAAAGGTACTTTTGTTTTCGGCGCACGACCGACTTCTTTGACACACGAAAGAGAGGTTTGTAAAATGTATGATCTTCAAAAGCTGATGTCGCGTTTCCCTTCGGAAATTGACGGCGTGCTCATCACCGGCGAAAGCAACCGCCGCTATCTTACCTCCTTTGCGTGCGACAACGGATATCTTCTCATCACGCGCAACGGAAGCGTGTTTTTCACCGACGGCAGGTATATCGAAGCAGCAGCCGAGGCAATTGACTGCTGCCGCTGTGTTGAGCTGAAAAATGCGGAGGAGCAAATCTGCGAATTTGCGAAAAAGTTCAACTGCGCCGGAATCGCCGTTGAAACGGAGGATTTGACGGTTGCGCGCAACCGCGCCTTTGCAAAGGCTTTCAAGGCTGAGGGCCTGCGGCTGATAAACGACGACAAGCTGAATCTGTATCTCAACGTTCTTCGCTCAATCAAAACCGAGGCCGAGCTGGTTTGCGTAAGGCGTTCGCAGGCAATCGCGGAGGCTGCGTTCGATTATGTCGTAAAATATATCCGTCCGGGCGTTACCGAAAAGGACATCGCCCTTGCCATTGATTTCTATATGCTCAAGCACGGCGCGGACGAGGTTGCTTTCAAAACAATAGCCGTGAGCGGTGTCAACTCCTCCCTGCCGCACGGTGTGCCGGGCGAAAGAAAGGTTTGCGACGGCGATTTCGTAACACTTGATTTCGGCGCAAAATGCGGAGGATATTGCAGCGACATGACACGCACCGTCGCCGTCGGAAACATCAGCGAAAAACAGAAAAACGTTTATTCAATCGTTCTTGAAGCTCAGCGCAGGGCAATTGCGGCAATTAAGGACGGTGTCCCGTGCAAGGACGTTGACTCGGTTGCACGCAGTGTTATTTCCGACGCGGGCTACGGCATATGCTTTGCCCACTCAACCGGCCACGGTGTGGGTCTGGACATTCACGAATTCCCGACGCTTTCCCAAAAGAGTGACCAGGTGCTGCGTTCGAGTCAGCTTGTCACGGTTGAGCCGGGCATATATATTCCCGGTGAATACGGTGTGAGAATTGAGGACATGGTTGTTGTCACGGCGGACGGCTGCGACAATTTTACCGATACCCCGAAGGAATTGCTCATTCTCTGACAATTGCCGCGGAATCTTTCCGGCATTGACAGCAATGTGATGTGAAGGTATAATATTACAGAAAAAGCAGTGACGGTCTGCCGTCTTCACGCAGCTGTGCAGCGTCACTCAGGTGAAAGGGGCACGCGCGGTGAAACAGTTTTTTATTGACCTTGCAATCAAGCTTTATTATTTTATCGGTTCAAAATTCTTCAAGTTGATTATTCCGTTTATCATTGCCTGCGTGGGAATAACGCCGAATTTTGTGCCTTTGCGCACGGGCAGTAAAAACGCCCGTTCTCTTTCACTCACGGTGATGAGCTACAACGTTTATGTTTTCGGCACGGGCAACAACTCGCGTGAAAACCGCGCCGACAGGGTTACTTCAACAATAAAATCGGTTTCTCCCGATGTGTTCGGCCTGCAGGAAGCGGACAGGGACTGGATGGACACCGTAACCGCTGCTCTGGGCGACTATACATATGTGGGTGTCGGCAGGGACGACGGCGAAGACGCGGGTGAGTTTTCCCCCGTGTTTTATAAAAAGGACAAATTCAATCTTCTGAACAGCGGAACATTCTGGTATTCCGAAACGCCGGACAGCCCCTCCATCGGCTGGGGCGCCGTGATAAAGCGCATCTGCTCATGGGCGGTGCTTGAGGAAAAGGAAAGCGGAATGCGATTTGCCGTTTTCAATTCGCATTTTGACAATGTGTCCGTTCTCTCGCGTAGAAAATCGGCAGAACTGCTGACGAAAAAAATTGCCGAATACGCCGAAGGGCTTCCCATTGCGGTAACAGGCGACTTGAACTGCAACGAAAACGAGGCGGCATATGCCGTGCTCACCTCCGGCGGCCTTTCCGACAGCAAATATCTCGCAGGTTTTACCGACAGGGTAGGCACCTACCACGGCTATGCGGGAGAGGACACAAGCGGAAAGCTTCCGATTGACCATATATTTGTTTCCGAGGACTATGCAACTGCGGAGGAATACAGGGTAATTACGGACAAGGTTGACGGATTTATTCCCTCAGACCATTATCCGATAGTTTCAAAAATCACTTTTTATGACACGGAGGTTGAAGAAATGATCAGGGTAATGTCGTTCAATGTTCTCTGCGGCGGCACAGGCGCAAAAGATGTGAAGGGACGGGTGGCATCGCTTGTTGAGGCTGTGAACAGCGTCGCGGCGGACACAATTGGTTTTCAGGAGGTCACTCCCGTCTGGCTGGAGGTGCTCAAAACCGCTCTTTATGACTATGATTATGTCGGAGTCGGCAGGGACGACGGAAAAAATGCAGGCGAGTTCTCCCCGGTTTTTTACAGGAAGGATAAATACAATCTCATCGACAGCGGCACATTCTGGATTTCCGAAACTCCCGACACGCCGTCATTCGGCTGGGATGCCGTGTGCAGACGCGTCTGCTCCTGGGCGGTGCTTGAAAACAAGGAGACCGGCGAAAAGTTTGCACACATGAACACTCATCTTGACCATATCGGCAAGCTTGCGCAAACAAACGGCATTGATATGATTAAGGCGAAGGCGGAAAGCTTTGACATTCCGGTTATCATCACCGGAGATTTTAACATAAATCAGAACAATTCGCTTTACCGCAGGATGACGGGCGACAGCATCGGGGATACAAGATATCTTGCACCGAACTCGCAGATTCGCGGAACCTTCCACGCACTTACGCAGGACGGTCTTGCAGAAACTGTCAGCAATCCCGCCGGTTCAACCATTGATTTCATCTTTGTCAGCCGTGATAGCATCACACCGGTGAATTACGCTGTTGTTGATTCAAAGTTCTCCGGAGTTTATCCGTCCGACCATTTCCCCATCAGGTGCGATATGTATTTTAACTGATAAGTTAAAGAATAAAATAACGGACTGTCTGTGCTTTTCGCACCGGCAGTCCGTTTTGTGTTCTTATTTTTGCGTCTATTTATTTCGGCGCTTGTTCCGGGACATCATGAACAGGTCTCCAGATTCGGTGAGCAGTACCGAGCCGAACGCCATCACGCAACCGACAATCATCACGGGTGTGAACTTGTCGCCGAAGAACAGCACCGAGAATATGCACCCGAACACCGCCTCAAGGCTCAAAATGAGAGCCGCGTGCGAGGGTGCCGTATATTTCTGAGCCGTTGTCTGAACAACGTATGCGACGAAGGTCGGAAAAACCGCAAGATAACCTATTGACAGCAGAGAACGTCTGCTCACGGCGATGGACGCGACCTCGTGCGGCTCAAAAATGCACGCAGCAAGCGTTGCAACCGCCGCACAGGCGGCAAGCTGAAGAATGGTGATGATGAGCGTGTCCCCGTCCTTTACGTAGCTGTCAATGATGACAAAATGCAGTGCAAAAATGAGCCCGCAGCCGAGCGTGAGCCAATCCCCGATGTTGATGTTGGAAAAGCCGTTTGTGACGGTGAGCATCGCAATGCCCGCAAGGCAGATTACGGCGGCAAGTATGTTTATCCCTCTGGGTCGCCTGTGCTTGAAAATCCACACCAGAAACGGCACCATGACAACGTATGTGGCGGTTATCAGCGCGTTTTTGCTGCCCGTGGTGTGTTTTGCGCCGATTGTCTGCAAAATGAAGCCGAAATAAATGACAACTCCTGCGAATATGCCTCCGAGAACGTCTCTTTTTTTTGCGGTTCGCAGCCGCTTGCCGAAGCAGGCAAGCGAAAGCAGCGCCGCGGGGACAAACCTTCCGGCAATCAGCCAGTACGGCGAGACAACCGTGACCGAATCCTTGATTACAACGAAGCTCGCGCCCCAGATCATTGCAATGAAAATCATTGAAACGTCCGCCAGGACGGATTTGTTTTTTATTCCCGACATTTAAGCAGTGACCGCCTTCAAATAATCTTTTAACCTGCCGACATCAAAATCTCCGAAACCGCCGATGAAATCGCAAAGCTCGCTGACAATCGCGAGAAGTCCCTCGCGGGTTGAACACTCAATGTTTATGGGCACAACAGGGTCGTGAACGCTCATGCGCACAACGAACCATCCGCCTCCGTTTTCGGAAAAGTTGATGCGGACTCCCTCGTGTGAATCATCGCGCACACGGCGGGTGGGCTTATCCTGCTGGTCTTTCTTCAGAGCAGAAAGCATTTCTTCGCCGCTCGCTCTGAAGTCGTCCGCGGTTATCGCGGCGCGCAATTCGGTTTCGAACTGCAGCTCCTCCATGCCCGAAATGAGGTCGGCAAGGGTTTTGCCGCTTTGCGCAAGCTGAGCAGCCTTGATGATAAGGCGGGTGACGAGGTAAGCACCGTCATCAAGATAATCGTTTTCGGCAAACGCGGCGTGGCCGGAGGTTTCAATTGCAAGGGGACAGCTCTTCCCCTCTGCGTTGAGCCGCTTCTGCTCGTTTATCACATTTTTGTAACCCCTCTTGAAAAGCTCCAGCTTTGCGCCGAGGTGCTCGGAGACAAACTTTTCGGCTCCGTCGGAGGCAATTGAGTCGGTGACTATTATGCCGTCCTTCACATTCTCGAGCGCCACTGCGCTTGCAAGCGCAACCAGCCTGCTTCTGCTGAATTCCGCGCCGGTTTTGTCCACACAGGCGGCACGGTCAACGTCGGTGTCAAAAATCACTCCGAGGTCTGAGTCGGAGCTGACGGTCGCATCGGAAATTGCCTGCATCGCGGCCGCGTTTTCCGGGTTCGGAATATGGTTGGGAAAGCTGCCGTCCGGCTCAAGAAAAACGCTGCCGGAAACATCGACGCCGAGCGGCTTGAGCACCTTTTCGGCATAAAATCCGCCCGCGCCGTTGCCTGCGTCCACAGCAATTTTCAGCCCCGAAAGGGGCTTTGCACCTTCCTCTGCACCGAGAGCATCGCAAATCATTGCGCGCAGGGAGGAGGAATATTCGTCGATATAGCGGACTTCCGTTATTCTTCCGAGCCGTTCCGCAGCCGGAATCGGGCTGTTTGTAAGGGCGAGGATGCTTTCAATGTCCGCATGCTCCAGACCTCCGCCGGATGTGAAAAATTTCAGCCCGTTTCTGTCCCAAGGGTGATGGCTTGCGGTGAGCATAATGCTTGCATCGCATTTCAGCCCGCCGACAGCGCGGAACATTGACGGTGTGGAAGTCAGCCCGCAGTCAAAAACATCAATGCCGTGCAGGGTCAATTCATCGGTGACAGCGGTTTTCAGACGCTGTGCCGATGTTCGCGAATCGTTCCCGACGGCAACGCTGCGCGGAGTTCCTTTCACGGACAGCCACGCAATAAATCCGCGCGTTATTGCGCGGACAACATCGTCGGAAAGATAATTCGGTTTGTCAAAATTGTCACCGTCGGCATAGCCCCTGATGTCGGTGCCGCTGATAAATTGCTTCATATTTATCCTCCTGATTTGAGCTGAACGGATGGGCGCAAGAATACCGTCACGCCCTAAGGGAGCTTTCAGTCCTGCCCCCAGAGTGATTTTTCCTGCTCAAAGGTCATCTCCTGCGCGGGAGTCTCCGCGCAGACCTCCAGCTTTCTGCCGGACAGCCAGAGCTGCGGTATCAGCCTGAGAGTGTATCCGCAGCCGGGAGGAGTGAGCCATTCGTGCATGGGTGCTTCCGGCAAGCCGTATGCGGCAAGCAGCGCCATCACGATTCCGCCGTGTGTAACGATTGCCGCGGTGGACACACCCGTTGACACCATTCCGTCCGCAATCCGCTCGAATGCCGAGCAGATGCGCTGCGAGAACTGTGAGTTAGTTTCCCCGAACGGCGGAGCGATATCCTCTCCCGCCAGCCAGCGTTCGAACAAAGGCTGCTTTTTCAGCTCCTCAGCGGTTTTGCCTTCAAACTCGCCGAAGTTGTATTCCATCAGCTCGTTTATGAGTATCGGAGGGTTTTCAAAAAGCTTCTCCGCCGTCTGAGTGCACCGCTTGAGAGGGCTGGAAAACACCGCCTCAACCCGCGGATAATCATAATCCTCAGCCATCTGCTCAAGCTGACTCAGACCCTCCTCCGAGAGCGGAACATCGGTGTGTCCGATATATCGCCCCTCGACGTTTTCCTCTGTCAGCCCGTTTCTGATTAAATGAATTGTATAGGTTTTCATATTATACCCGTTTCAAATTATATTCACGTTGTCAGTTCCCGAGCAGGGACATGACCTCGGCTCTGGTTTTTGCATCGCTGCGCATTGTTCCGCGCAGGGCAGAGGTGCGTGTCTGACTGCCGGAGGCTCTCGCACCGCGCATTGTCATGCACAGATGCTCCGCCTCAACAACAACCGCAACGCCCTTCGGCTCAAGATGTTCATAAAGAAAGTCCGCAACCTGCGCTGTCAGCCTTTCCTGAAGCTGAGGACGCTTTGCGAAGACGTTGACGATTCTCGCAAGCTTTGACAGCCCGATAACCCTGCCGTTTCCGGGGATATAGGCAATGTGAGCCTTGCCGACGAACGGCAGAAGATGATGCTCGCACATTGAGTACAGCGGAATATCCTTGACGATAACCATTTCCTCGTTGTTGCTCTCGTTGAAAATCTTGAGGTGGTTTTCCGCATTCTCGTTCAGCCCCGAAAATATTTCGGCATACATCCTCGCAACCCTTCCCGGGGTTTCGATAAGCCCCTCCCTGTCCGGATCCTCTCCGACGGCAAGGAGGATTTCCCTCACGGCGGCTTCAATTCTTTTTTCGTCCAAAGTAATTAACCTCTTTTCGGATTAAAACACAATTCCGGCTCACCGGACGGCAGCTACACTGTCGCACGGCGGCCCCTGCTCAAGCTCCTCAAAAACCACATCCGGGAATTGCTCACGGAGCTTTGCTGAAAGCGTCGCCATGAACGGATTCTCTGTTTCGTAGTGTCCGGCGGCAAAGAGCGACAGCCCGTGTTCCTCTGCGAAGAGAAAATCATGATGTCCGGCGTCGCCGGTGATGAACGCATCAGCGCCGGTTTCGGAAAGCTGCTTTAAAAACATACATCCGGCACCGCCGCACAGCGCGACGCGCCTGATTATTCTGCCGCGGTTTGTGAAGCGAACATGCGCTCCGAGCGCAGCCGCAATTCTTTCGGCCAGCTCCCGTTCGCCGACAGGGGAAATGTCCGCCACGCGGATAATTGCGCAGCCGCTGCCGTCAATATCGACGGCACGGGCGTTTTCAATGCCGAGCAGGTCACACAGACGGTCATTCACCCCGCCGCTGCCGGCATCCGCCGGAGTATGGACGCAAACAGCTCCGATGCCGCGGCGTGCAAGCTCAAACGCCGGATTGCCCGACAAAAAGCTTTTCTGCGGCTTGAAGATGACGGGATGATGGCTTATTATCAGCTGAACGCCGCGTTTTTCGGCGGCGTCGATGATTTGGTCTGTTATGTCAAGTGCCAGTGCGGCTGTTTTTACGACGGTGTCGGGCGAGCCGACAAGAAAGCCGCTGTTGTCCCACTCCTCCTGAGAGGAGAAGGGAAACAGGGAGTCGATAAACCCGGAGATATCTTTGATTGTTGCCATTATTGTCTTTTCACCTGAACCTTGTTTTCATAATCCGCAATTTCGTCATACCAGCTGTCGAGCGCGGGCATGTTGTGCCTTGAGCAGTATTCCTCCCAGACATCGGCAAACGGATAGAGCTTCAGCTCCTCACCGAGGGCGAGCAGACGGGTGAAGTCGCCTTTGTCCTGAAGCTCGCGGAGAAGGCCGGCGGGAGTGAGAAGTGCGTTGAGCAGAGCCTTGCGCATATTGCGCGCGCCGATAATCCAGGCGGCAACGCGGTTGATGCTCGCGTCAAAATAGTCGAGGCCGATGATCACTCTGTCAAGAGCGTCACAGCGGACTATTTCACCTGCAATCGCCTTGAGCTCGTCGTCAAGGGTGACAACATGGTCGCTGTCCCACCTGACGCCGCGGGTGACGTGCAACGCCAGACGGTCGCTGAAAAGAAGCATGGAGGAAATTTTGTCCGACACTGTCTCCGTCGGGTGAAAATGACCGTTGTCGAGCAAGTACACACAGCCGCGTGTGGCTGCGTAGTTCATGTAAAACTCGTGTGAGCCGACGGTGTAGGACTCAACGCCTATGCCGAAAACCTTTGACTCCACGGTGTCAATCAGATACTTTTTGTCATACTTAACGCTGAGAATTTCGTCGAGAGATTCCATGAGCCTTCTGCGCGGACCGATGCGGTCGCCGGGGGTGTCCTTGTAACCGTCCGGTATCCAGATGTTGTTGACGCATGTAATTCCCAGCTCACGGCCGAAATATTCGCCCACCGCGCGCATTGCCTTGCAGTGGTCAATCCAGAAGCGGCGAACATTTTTGTCCGGGTGGGAAAGAGTCAGACCGTCCGCAGCCATGGGGTGCGAAAACAGTGTGGGGTTGATGTCCAGACCGAGACCCCTCTGCTTTGCGAATTCAACCCACTTTTCAAAATGCTTCGGCTCGAGCTTGTCCCTCTCAACCTTTTCATCGCCGGTTACGGCGTAAATCGCGTGAAGGTTGATTTTATGTCTGCCGGGTATCAGAGAGAGCGCCTTGTCAAGGTCATCCATAAGCTCCTGAGGATTCCTTGCCTTGCCGGGATAGTTGCCAGTTGCGGCAATTCCGCCGGAAAGCTCTCCGCTGCCCTCAAAGCCGTTGATGTCATCGCCCTGCCAGCAGTGGAGGGAAATGCTCACACCGTCAAGCTTTTTCAGCGCCTCCTCAACGTCCACTCCGAGCCCTGCGTACTTTTCCTTAGCATAATCAAAACGTGAAGCTGCCAAATCAGTCGTCCTCCTCTTCTTCTTTCTCTTCCTCGAGTTCAAGTTTTTTGATAATTGCAGATTCCACTCGCCTGTCCTCGATTTTGTCCGCGTGAATCTGCAGACCGTATGCCTCGATGTCCACCGTTTCGCCGTCCTCCGGGATGTCGTGCAGTCTGCTGAAAACCAGACCTCCCACGGTGTCGAACTCAATGTCATCGGGCAGTTCAATTTGAAGCTTATCGCAGAAAGTATCAATATCCAGCGCACCGGAAACACGCCAGGTGTTATCGCCGAGCTTGGTAAATATCTGGTCGCTCTGCGGGTCCAGCTCGTCATAAATGTTGCCGACGATTTCCTCAAGCAAGTCCTCCATTGTGACAATGCCGCTCGTGCCGCCGTATTCGTCAACAACAATCGCAAGGTGCTGCTTTTTGTGCTGCATGTTGCGGAACAGAACGTCGGTGTGGACGCTTTCGGGCACAAAGTATGCAGGGCGAACAAGGCTTTTCAGAGATTTCGGTTTTGAATTCTGAAGGTTGATGA
>CAZIMM010000012.1:0-43153 GCA_964540415.1 uncultured Eubacteriales bacterium | reverse complement strand
TCGCCGGCCCGATAGTACGTTATCAGACGGTTGCAGACCAGATCAAGCACCGCAAGGAAAGCTTTTCCGACTTTTCTCAGGGTGTCTGCCGCTTTATCATCGGCCTTTCAAAAAAGCTGCTGCTGGCAAACGTCATGGCGATAATTGCAGACCAGACGTTCGGCTCCGGTGCAAATTCCGTTGTCACGGCGTGGGTCGGCGCGCTTGCTTACACTTTCCAGATTTATTTTGATTTTTCAGGCTATTCCGACATGGCAATCGGTCTTGGCAAAATGTTCGGCTTCCACTTCCTCGAAAACTTTGACTATCCTTACATATCCTCGAGCATTACGGAATTCTGGCGCAGATGGCATATTTCGCTGGGCACCTGGTTCCGCGACTATGTTTATTTCCCGATGGGCGGCAGCCGTGTCAAAAGCAAGGGCAGACTCGTTTTCAATTTGTTTGTCGTGTGGCTTCTCACAGGCATATGGCACGGTGCAAACTGGACGTTTATTGTCTGGGGTTTGATGTATTTCCTGTTGCTTGCCCTTGAAAAGATGACCGGCTTTGCCAAAAAGCTCGGGCGCTTCAGCCACATTTACACCATGCTTTTCGTCATTCTCGGCTGGGTCATCTTCCGCGCGGAAAGCCTCGGAGAGGCGATAACCTACATCGGCAATATGTTCGGAGTCGGAGGTGCGGGATTCTTTGACGACACTGCATATTTCCTCCTTGCCGAAAACCGCTTCGCTCTGGTTTTCGCGGCGATTTTCTCACTGCCCGTTACGAAGTGGCTTCACAGCAAGTTTGACGGCAAAAAAATAGCAGCGGTTGTTTATCCCGTTGCTATCCTGAGCCTTCTGGTTATCTCCGTCACCTATCTTGTCAAGGGCGGCTACAATCCGTTCATCTATTTCAATTTCTGAAAATCACCTTGTATCGGTCTCGACATATTTTTCAAACTCAATGCTCATGTAGCCGTCAACATATTCCTCGGCGTATGAGCCCTCCTCACCTGTCAGAACAAGGTCGGTGCAATATTTGAACGCATCCTTCGCTATATATGTGACGCTCGACGGGACATAAACATATCTCAGTGCCGAGCAGCCGATGAACGCCATTGAGCCGATGCTTTCCATTCCGTCCGGCAAATAAATTCTGCTCAGCGAAATGCAGTTTGCAAATGCCCGCTCCTTCAGACTATCAAGTTTGCAGTTCAGATAAACCGTTTTAATGTACTGATTGCTTTTGAAAGCCGTGCCGATGTCGGTAACGGCTTTTTTGTTATACTTTTCTTTTATTATAAGCCGTCTTGCTGAGCCGGTGTACTTTGCGATTTCCACACGGTCATCATAAATGCTGTAGGTGAATCCCTTTTCCTTGACCTCTTCAAAAGCCTCGGTCGTTTCTTCATTCGGGGGCGCGGTTGTCTTCAGAAAGCTTGCGGAGTTGCTTGCTCCCCTTTCAACCGTGACACTGCATCCGGCAAGAAAAATCATTGCCGCCGAGAGAAAAAACGCAAATATTCTTTTTCCCATTCCTGTGGCATTTCCTTTCCGAGTTTGAGTGTATTTCATAAGGCTTCATTCCTCTGAGTTAAGATAGTCGTTTATCACTTCAACAATGCGCCCGGTTGATTCACCGTCGCACGCTCCGACCTGTGCAGTGCGGAATTTTTCGATTTTGTCGCGCGGGGGAGAGGCAAGCACGCTGCGAATCGTCCCGAGCAGCTCGTTAGGGTCGGTGACGACCGGACCGGGCAAATCGTCGGGATAGTCAACATAAAAATCCCTCGGATATGTGTCATAGTCCGGGCAATAGAATACCATGGGCAGGCTCAGAAGCGCACCGTCGAGCACAACGGAGGAATAGTCCGTTATCACAACGTCCGCCACAGCCATCAGCTCGGGCGTGGGCTCGTAGGAATAATCTTTCACGTGCTCCGGGAAGTTGCCTCCGAGATAGTTTTCAGTCATGAGCGGATGTGTGTCAATCACAAAAATCTCGTCGTCTGCAAGCTCCGCGTCCAGCTTCCCCCATTTGAGCTTCGGGTTGAACTTGACAATTTCCCCGCCGCTTTCACGGAAGGTTGGGCAGTAAAGATAAACCTTGCTGTTGCGAAGGCACGGATGCTTTGCAAGCATTGCATCCCTCATTTCGCGCCGGCTTGTTTCAGAGGCGAGCAAATCGGTCTGCGGAGTTCCCAGCGCCTTCACCGTGTCAAGCTCAGCACCGAAGGCGTGAGCGTAAAACTGGCGCACATGCTCCGAGCTGACGGCAACAAGCGAATACTGCCGGTGTGTTCTCCACTCGTCGATTTTGGTTGAATCCTCAGGCACTGCGTCCATTCCGAAGCGCTTGAGCGCACCGCTCGAGTGCCAGATCTGAATCAGCTTCTGCGATTCCCTGAGCTTTATTGTCCGGAGAAACGGCACAGGGCCATCCGTAATAACAACCCGGCTTTGCATAAGCCAGCGATACAGCTTCAGCCTTGCCGAAAGTGACCTGACCTCCTTGAGCGGAACCCACAGCTTTTTGGCTTTCAGCTCACGGAAAACGCACTCGAGGTTTGTTGAGGGCATATTTTTCGCACCGGAGGCGATGAACAGCACCTTTTTCCGAAGCTTGCCGATTGAATACCTGCGCAGCTTCGCGCTCTCGTATTTTGCGGAAAGATATGCTTTCGCTTCTGCCGCAAGAGCCTGACGGCGCTTTCTGCGGCGGCTGTAGGTCACTTTGGCGTGATATGTTTTTTTGTAGTGCTTATAGTAACTGCGGCACGAGGCGGGCAGCAAATTTTCCTGCTCGCGCAGGTGGTTTATAACGTGTTCTTCCGTTTCCTCAAGATAAACGCCCCTGAGCTGAAGCTTTGAATAGGAGGAACAATTGTAGATTTTGCAAACATCAACAACGCTGTTGCCGGTGAATCCGAAGCGGACTCCGAGCAGATGCTCGCGGCTGAACATCTTGTTGCAGAAAAACAGGTCAAGAACATAGGTGTCGTCCTGCACTGTCCGTCGGGCATCCTTCTTTACGCTGAATGCAAGCTGGCTGAACTTGAAATTCTTTGCACCGCTGCCGTCGAAATGCATCACGGGAGAGGTGCTGAAGGCGCGGTTCTTCAGCGGTTCAAGGTTGTTGTAGTGCTTTCTGAATATTTTTGTGCTGATTATCACATGGTGGTCGATATAAACAATATATTTTCCGGAGCCGTAGTCAAGCGCGGCGTTTTTGAACTCCGCTTCACTGTAGGCTTCAACAAAGCGCAGATTCGGCATTGAGGCATACTCCTCGGAAACGTCCGCTTTGAATCTTTCCGGCAGCAGGCATTCAAAGGCAGGCATTTCCTGAACATAGAGCATCTCAAGCTGCTTTGAAAGCTGCGGAGGCGTGATGTCGCCGCTCACGGCAACGGTCAGTATCGCGTGTGATGCCATTTCCGCCTTTGTCCGCAAAAGTCTGCCGTCAAAAAATATGTCTTTGTTGAGCTTGAGCAGGGTTTGCCTTCCGCTGTCCGTCAGGCTTTCCATCAGTTTTTCCGCAACATCCGCAACACGGTTAAGCTCCGCCTCGTTAAGAAGCCAGAATCGACGGTAGAACATGTAAAACAACACGCTGATTTCCTTAAGTATCAGCTCGTTAATATAGTAGGATTCCAATTCGAGCAGACCCTTGCGGTCAAAGTCCGTTTCCGCCTTTTCTCTCGTTATGCGGAAGCTCTCCCTTGCCGCGTCAAGAATGCCGGCATAAGCCGTGCAATAGTTTTCCATTGTGGACAGGCGTTCGATATCGCGCCTGTCAAACGGCAGATACCTGTGGCGCGCATAGCTTCTCTGGCAGCAGCCGATATCCGTGCATCCAAGGGCAAAGGTCAGAGAGAACGCGGCATCCTGGGCGGCGCCGCAGCTTTTGAAGGACAGCTTGCGGTCCAGCACAGCTTGACGCAAAAACAGCTTGTTTGTCACCGACGGATTCCATATGAGTGCCGTGTCATAACCGTTTGTCTGCTTGCTTCTGGCGATGTCAACTGTGCTTGAAAAACGGTATTCACCGAATGCATCAAAGCCGCTCATGCGCCCGACGGTCATCTCAGCCGCGTATTTCTCCGCGCAGATGAGCATTTCTTCCAGGAAGTGATTTGAAAAAACGTTGTTGCCGTCAAGAAAAATCACATATTTTCCCTTTGCAAGCGACAGTCCGAGATTTCTTGCAGAGGCAAGCTCGGGCTGCACACTTTCAACAAGCGTAAAGTGCCTGTTCGCTTTTGCAAATGATTCCGCCACGGAGGAATCCCCCGCCGAACCGAAGCGAATCATCAAGACCTCAAAGTCATGCAGCGACTGCTTTTTCAGCGAGGTCAGCGCCCGGTGAACATATTTGTAATCGGTTCCGATTGTGACAATTACGGATATCTGCACTCGCTCAACTCCCCTCAATACTTTGCACGAAGCTCAACCACCTTGCCGATTATCGTGACCGGCACACTGTCAATTTCGTCCGACGTGAAAACCATCGGCTCATATTCAGGATTTGTAGGCACAAGCATCAAGCTTGTGTCTTTTTTTATCACCTTTTTGATTGTGGAGTTCTCGCTTCCCAGCAGAACAACAGCAGTGTCGCCGCTGTCCACATCCTGCTGACACCTGACAATCACAACGTCCCCTTCGCACATTCTCGGCGCCATGCTGTCCCCGTTGATCCTCAAGGCAAAGTATTCCCCCCTTGAGGCAAGGTCGGAGGAAATCTGCTCATAACCGAGCACATCCTCCAGAGCTTCGACGGGGAGTCCGGCCTGCACATAGCCGAGGACGGGAATCTCCCGGCTCTCCTCGCCCATGAGGCTTTCAATGCTCACGCCGAAAAAACGTGCAAGCTTCGTCAGGCTTTCGATGTCGGGCGAGGTACGCCCGCTCTCCCACTGGCTAACGGCGGTCTGATGAATGCCGCAGATTTCGCCGAGCTGCCTTTGCGACAGCTTTGCCCCGAGTCTCAGCTCTTTTATCCTGCTCACATTTCCCGCCTCCGTTCTGACTTAATATAATATTATGAGGTAAACTATTGATTTTGTCAATAGGTAAGGTGCGAAATTGCGGCAAAATTTCCCGAACGCTGTGAAGGAGCGAAAAATGTATCCGTCGGAAGAGCAGACACAGCGAGATTTGTTTTCATTTTTCCTTCGGAGTGATGCTAACAGCCTTTTCCCGCGCCCGCCGCACCCGAAACAGACGTATTCGGTGACATCGGGAACAGCACAGTCATAGAATTTTGGATAGCAGAAATTTTTTGAAAAAATTTAGTCAGGCACTTGACAAACATTTGTTCGATGTATAGAATAATAGTTACGCTATTGAATTGCGGTGTCACATTTCACCGCGGGAAGCATAAGCAATCACTCGGGAGGTGATAAAGACGAAAAAAAAATGCGAATACATCTGTGATGCCGTCTCTCAGAATGAAGCATACAGCCGCTGGTGTGCGCGTTCCGCCGAATCAGACGCACCTGATAAATATCTGCGCATTGTCGACCTGCGCGAGATTCTCAGGGAAATTATCGAGGAAGACCTCAGCCTTGCACAGCGCGCGGCGGTTGAAATGCACTGGTACGAGGGACTGACGGTCGACGACATGGCAAAACGTCTGGGAATCAGCCGCAGCTGCACTTATAAAACACTTGACCGCGCTATGGAGCGAATCCGGGAGGGCATGAAGCACCTTTCCGGCTGCCCGGTATGCCCGGACACACAGAATGAAAATGAAAGGATGTTTATATGACAAATTCACTTGAGCAGCTTGCCGACGAATATGCCTGCTGCGTATGCTCTGTACAGGAGCAAATTGATTCCTGCCGTCTTTCGCGCCGCCTTGCCCGTGAAAAAAACAGGAACAAGCTTGTCGGCAAACTCGACGCAAACCTGAAGGTGCTCTATGCACAGCGGGCAGAGCTTGAGGAAACCGAAAGGCAGCTGAGAAACTACTACAGGCACAGCAAGGGGGTGTTTGAATGCGCCAACTGAATATGAGTGTGACTAATGGCGAATTGGTTTCTCCCTCCGCAGGTGCGGGCTTTGTTGAGGAGGTCAACGCCACACGCCTTGCGATAACTCTTTCCGGCGAGCTTGCCGAAGCGGACATTGATTATTATCTTCTCAATGCCGTCCCCTGTGATGCAGACGGCTCAACCTACGGCGACAGGCAGCTCAGCGAGCGAATTTATGCTTCCGGTGAAGCCGAGCCGGGTTATGTATCGGAGGAAGTGCTTTATTTCAATCTCGTTCCCTCACTCACCCTGCACAGGCGGATGAAGCTTCAGCTTGAGGCACACCGTCTCGCCGCTGACGGGACAATAGCCTCGGTGGTCAAATCCTCCGTTGCGGTTATATGCTTCGGCGAATCCGTCGTCGGCGAAAGCAACGCTTTTTCCGCACAGATGAGGGGCCTCATTGCGGATTTCCGACGAGAGGTCGCGGCCGCGTCAAACATAATCGCTCAAACGAGAGTTATGCTCGGCGGAATGTCAATTGACCGCCTTGACGACGCTCTCACAGCGTTTGAAACGGCAAGGGACACGGCAATCGCGGCTTTTGAAACGGCGGCGGACTCCTCAATCGAAGCCTTTGAAGACCACACGCACAACAACATTTCAAGCCTTGCGAAACTGCAGGAAAACTCCTCCGGAAAGCCGATGTATGCCGCAGATATGCTCGGCACTTTTTCGCTTGCCCAAAACGCGAACGCTCTGCCCGCGTCACCGGGTGTCGGCGACCTGTGCTATGTTTCGAGCAACCTGCTCCCCTGCGAAAGCCTGACGCTGCAAACCGGAACGCAATATTCCAAGCTTTATTTCAACCACTCTCCCGTTTTACCGGAAGCAGCCTTTGATATCACCCTCACCAAGGGATCGGATGAAGTCAACATTTGTTATGAGGCACAGCACGGGATTGTTATTGTCTATGTGAATTTCACGCCCGTCTATGCTTTTAACCCCTCCGCCTCGGCGATTATTTATCCCGGGCTTTATGACAACACGGACTGTGAATTTCCCTCCGGCTGGAGCAAGCTCAACACCCAAACGCTTGTTTTTGATGACAGCTCTTCATTTTATTGCGGAGATTCGCTGTCGCCGGATGGAGATTGCACCGGTCTTGCAAGGCTCTGCTTCTCCGGCTACACCGTATCAAGCGTTTACAATCACGCAACCGCGTCATACGTTCAGGAGTTTGCACAAACGCTTGTCGGAACAACCCCGTGCTATAATCCGCTGAACAAGGGTTATTGGTGTTACTTTGACGGCTCGTGGAAGCGCACCCTTCTGGGCAGGCTCAGTGCCGATTCCAACCCCGACCGACTGCTGTTTAATGGCGGATGGATTGACGTTGTAAAATATGTTGAAAATGCCGGCAACACTTTTGAAGAAAACTCCATGCCCGGCATGACAGTTGAGTCCGGCGAATCCGGCTTCACTGCAGGTGAAAACGGTGAGCTTTATTACGCGGGCAGACAGGTTGAAATGAAAACGCAGGTTAAAACCGTCTCCTCCTCCGCCTACTCCGCGCAGGTTGCGGCAACGGCAATCCCCGCCGTCACGCCCGACCCGGCAAACGGCATTGAGGGCAGTGACGCGGTGGACGGCTATTACACAATCAGCCCCGACACGATGTACGACTTCGGCGAAGCCGCGTCGCTGAACCTCCGTCTTGCACCCGGAGCAAGCGGTTTACTGAACGAGTATATGTTCCGCTTTTCGTGCGGTGCTTCCGCCGCAACCTTCGCCCTGCCCTCCGAAATTGATTGGGTCGGGGACGAACCTGAGATTTTTGCGAACACATCCTACGAGTGCAGCATAGTAAACAACAGGGCGGTGATTGCGTGAGTGCATACCGCCGCAGAGTGCTGACCGTTAAGAGCGGCGGTGCGGGGACTCTTTTCGGGTTCACGGACGGCACAATATACAATGGCTCGTACTTATACGATTCAATGAACTATTCGGGCAACATGGGCGCGGCACTTAATTTATGGCGCGCTCCGCTTACTGATGCTTTCAACTGGGTGCGCGGCAGCACATATCGCGTTAGGTGTGAGTATTTTGCCGATTACACCGATTTTGCCGAGGGAGATACGCTGTTTTCCGGGTTTAGAAACGGTGTATTCACGCCGCTTCAAGGCGCGGAAATATCCTCGACGGGTTTGTGGAACAGTTTAGACTTTACGTTCACATATGACGGGTCTTATCTGTATCTCCGCCCGACAAGAGCTGTCACAGCACGCCGAAATATGACACTGCAAATCCGCAATTTCCGCATAACCGAAGTATGAACACCTATATGAATTCGGAGGTGAAACATTGAAATTCAACAGCAACTACGCAAAAATTACAGACGGCAGAATAACCTACGCGCCGAACCGCCTTATTGTTGAGGGCAGGCAAATATTCAACGCCGCACCCTGTCAATATATTGCCGAGGGCTGGCTGCCGGTTGCCGAGCAGCAAAAGCCCGAAGTGCCCGAAGGGTTTTATCTGACGGCAGTTTTTGCAGAAGAAAACGGACAAATAACAAAATCATGGACTTTGACAGCATTTGAGGAGGAAGAACAATGATTCACGCACTAATGATACTGCCGCAGCTGTACACAGCGGCTTTTGCCGCAATGATAAAAGCAATCATGAGGTATTACTTATGAGGAAGACAAACACCGGACTCGCAGCCTATGCCCTGGCTCAACTCGGCCGGCCTTATTGGTTCGGAACCTTCGGTCAAAAAGCAACCGAATCTCTGCTCGTGGCAAAAACCAAGCAGTATCCGAAGCATTACACAAACTCACGCATGGAAAAGTATAAAGCACAGCTCGGGCATAGGGTGTTCGACTGTATCGGACTTATAAAGGGATATATTTGGAGCGATACAGCCGAGTCCGCACCCAAATACGTTGCCGCTCAGGACAAATCCGCAACCTCCATGCTCACCGTATGCAAGGAAAAGGGGGCAATTGAAACCATGCCGGATATTCCGGGCATACTTGTGTTTTATCCCGGACACGTCGGGGTTTACATAGGCTCGGGCTATGTCATCGAGGCGCGCGGATTTGCCTACGGCGTTGTAAAAACAAAACTTTCCGACAGGCCGTGGAAAAGCTGGGGCAAATGCCCCTATATTGAATATGATGAGAAGGATGGGACAGATATGTCCTGCAAAAAGGGCGACAGAAACACCCTTGTCTATTCATTCAAACGAATGCTCATAACCGCAAGGCTGCTCGGTGTCATAACTCAAAAGGTTGATGACAACAACATCTTCGGCGACGGCACTTTTTCCGCCGTATTAGCTGTTCAGCGCCTCGGCAGAATTGAGGAAAACGGAATAGCGGATTCAAAAACCGTGAAGGCACTCGGAGAGCTTATAGACGCAAAAATAAAAAAACTCGGCATCTCCGGAGCGGAGGTGTCGGTTTGAGTGAGCTTGACGTGCTTGAGCACCGCGTCAAACGGCTTGAGGGAGACGTGAGGCTTCTCGGAGACAAAATAAACAGCTTTGCTGTTTCGCAGGCGGCGGCAAACACAAAGCTGGACAGTCTGCTGGTGACCCTCGGCGAGCTCAAAGAGAGCGTTGCGGGCTTGCGCGGCAGACCGGCACAGCTTTGGGACAAGCTGATTTTCTCGGCTCTCGGTGCCCTTGCAGCCGGAGTTGCCGCCGCTGTGCTCAATCTGGTTATCAACAAATATACATAAAACATGAAAGGAGTGATATTTCAATGGACATTATGAGCTTTTTAATTGACAGAGGTCTTGTTCTCATCCCGGTTCTCAATGTGCTCGGTATGCTTATCAAAACAATTGACCGCATCCCGAACAAATACATCCCGCTGATTCTTTTATTTTTCGGAATTCTCGGGGCGTTCGGAATGATGGGTGTCTCGGTTGACTCTGCAATTCAGGGCGTGCTCGTCACGGGCGCTGCCGTATACGGCAATCAGGTTGTTAAGCAAATCGCCTGCAAGGAATATAAGCAGGACGATTCAACTCCGAAGGAATAAAATAAAAGTACCGTCGGGCGGCAACAGCTCACCCGACGGTACACTTTTTCAATCAGTCCTGCCCGTTTTCCTCGTTGAAGAGTTTTTCGGAAAACTCGAGAATTTTTTCAGGGTTTTTCACGCTTCGAAAATATCCCAACAGCATTGCTTCATCCTTTGATAAAGAGGCAGCCGGATTTCCGGAAACATATTCTGGTGATTCCGAACTGACGCTCAGCTGTTTGTTTTGGTTTGTTCCGAGCAGGTCATCGGCGGAACAGGAGTAAATTTTTACAAGTTTTTTGAATGTATCCGCACTCGGCTCAAATCTGCCGGTTTCATAGTATGTATATGTTGAGCGCGAAACCCCGAGCAGCTCCGCAACCTGGGTTTGAGTGAGCTTATGTTTTATTCTGATTCTTTTGAAATTGTCTTTAAGCAATTCTCAATTCTCCTTTCATATTCGTCATATATATATTATAATATAAATAAACTAAAGTCAAGCAATGCAGTAAAAATTGCATCGCTTGACTCATTTTTTTTTGCCTTTTTACTCGTCATTCCCGCCGACAGAATTATTCACCTCTACGGCGTTTTCTCTGAAAAGCAGCGATATGCACCAGATGCCGGCAAGAGCGACCAGCGTATAGATTATGCGGCTGAGAATCGCGCTTTGACCGCCGAATATCCATGCGACAATGTCAAATTTAAACAGTCCGATACTACCCCAGTTGAGCGCACCGATAATTACGAGTACCAATGAAATTTTATCCAGCATATTTTCCCCCCCGATGTGAAGCGTTGATGCTATTGTCTGCCCGATTCGAAATGAATATACGTCCCGCCGCAAAAAATTTTTTCGGAAAAATTTGATTTCATTTGCATGGAGCTTTCAAATGTGATAAGCTGTAGATGTTTATATCAGCAATGAAAACGGAGTGACAAAAAATGAAATTTTTCAAAGCCCTGCCGCTGTTTCTGATCTGCCTGATGCTTTGCTCATGCGGCACTGACGGACAAGAAGATCAATCGGACACCTTGCCGGCTTCCGGAACAAATCCTCCGTCAATTGAAAGTGTGGCACAGGCAAACTCGCTTGAGTCCCTGCTCGCCGCGCATAAAAACATTTCAACCAACACTATATATTATGACTCCACGGGCACAGATTATTATTCCACGTCAAGCATCACATATTCCGACGGTGAGACGAACGCCATGGGTCGCGAAACCTCCGACGGTTATGTTGAATACACAGAAGATAATATGACATATATTTTTGATTCTGCCGACAACCGCTTTCACATCAATCTTATGCTTGACGACAGTTCGGCAGATTATGTGAGCAAGTGGGGGAAAAACGTGTTTTCATTTTTTCAGAACGAAAAACAGCTTTCCTCCGCTGTTGACGGGCAGAACGGCGTACTTACAACCGAGCTGAAAAAAGACAGTCAGACTGCGGCTTTTTCGGATTATATCCCCGATCTCGGGGAATATTCCTCGGTGAAGTTTGTTTACACCTGCAATGCCGACACAAATGAGCTGAGCAAAATTGAAGCGTTCGCCGTGAACGGCGATTCGGAACAACGGATTATGAAAAAGCTTTATGATTATTCCGATGACGCGTTTGATCTGCCCGAATATGTCTATAATCTCAAAAAATCCGAAAACCTGCGAACCGTTACGCTCCGCCGCGACGGCAAAACACAAACGTACCAAATTGACGATCAGGCGCTTTTCAGCTTCACTCCGCCCGAAGGTTTTTCTCTTTTCACCGACCCGAGCGGCAAAACGAGTGCCGCCGAAGCGGATCTGACGCAGGGAGATGCTGAATTTTATCTGCTCAAAAACCGCTGAGCAAAATGCCTATCACCGCCTGTTTTTGTCAATACTGTTATTATTGACGAAACGGGCGGTGTTTTTTTGAAAAATGCGGAAATAAAGGTTTCGGCGCGTGCTCGACTTCTCGGCTGCACCGCGGGCGTGTACGCAATGTCTGCAACGGCATTTTTTGTTTGGCAGGCTCCTTTTTCGGCTGCGGCGGCGGTTCTGCTCTCCGGCCTGCCCTCGGTTGTGCCGCTGATTTTTGTCTGCGCGGCGGCGTTGTGCTTCCGCCTGGTTTTCTGCGCGACAGCACTGCGCAACAACCGAAGGTTCTGGCGGGCGGCGTGCGGAAATCCCTCTAAAACTCCATTCCCCGGAACGGCGGCAATTCTGCGTGAATTCCGTGCGCGCACACTGCTGTTTGTGCTTCGTACTGCGTGGCTGTGCCTGTTTGAGCTGCCCTTTGCGGCGACCGCCGCGTGCGCCCTGCTGATGCTTTACCGCGGCTGTCCGCTTTCGGTTTTTCTCATTCTCTCGGGCTTTTCACTGCTTCTTCTGCTTGTCGGACTGGGGGTATATTTTGTTGCGGTTCAACGGTATGCTCTTTGCATATGGCTGCTCGCGGGTGAAAAAAGGCTTTCGGCGAGGGAGACAATAAAAACAAGCGCACGTCTTATGGACGCACGCTGTCTTTCATTCGCGGTGTTCAAATTGAGCTTTCTGCCGTGGCTCATACCGTGTCTGCTCGTTCTTCCCCTCCCGTCTGTCTGGGGATATTACAAGCAGTCCTGTGCGATTCGCGCACACTCTGTTGTTTTCCCGTCCGCGGTCAGTTCTGAATTATTTCCGGCCCCTCAATGATTTGCGTCAGCTCGTCATAAAGGGACATCACCTTTTTTCCTCTTGTGAACACACCCACAGGAGCGCCGTGGTCACCGGTGCGCAGAGGCATCACATTCCAGATGCCGGGAACTACATCATCCGCCGAATAGTCCTTCCAGCTTTCGCCGAACGGATGGTGTGCGGACACAACATTCACCAAGCCGTCGTTCGGCTGCCATGTTTCGTCAATAATGTAAGGCTCAGTGTGAGGTGTGTTGTAGTCGCCCATCATTCTTGCAAAAACGCGCAGAAGCAGGAAGGTTGAGGGAATAGGCACCTGATAACCCGTGAGACTGCTTTCCTTGGTTGTCTGATAAGCGTAGGAAAAATAGTATATCTCCGGGCTGAGTTTTATCATCGCATTGTTCTGTGCCGCGCCCTCAGGGGAAAGCTCGGCATAAGCGCTGTCCGTATTCCGGTCAACAAGCTTTTTGAAAGCAAGCAGCACGTCACTGTCCGAGGTCTCGCCGGGGATATAGGTCAGTCCGAACTGTTCAAGGTGAAAATCCACAAAGCCGTTGAACCTCGACCTGCCGAGAACAGCTGCATATGAATAAGACAAATACATAATAAACTTTTTCAGCCCCAGCCGCTCAAAATCATAAAAGAGAGTGGAGCCGTTGTTCGGTGAGCAAATCGCCGTGACGGAGTTGATATACTGCGCCTTGCCGCCCGTGAAAAGCGGAGAAATGTCATCCTGCTGCGTTACGGCAAGTTCTTCCGCACTGCCGTATGCCATTAGGCTTGCAAGCATACGGACCGTCGGCCCGCCGAAGCTGTGGCCGACAAGGTTCACCTTCACGGTTTTTCCGTCAGCGTCCCTTCCTCCCCAGTTTTCTATCATCGGCTCTGTGTAAGTCCTTCCGTAACGAAGGTGGCCGTGCTTTTCCGAATGAGCCTTGCCGTAATCCACCCTTGTTCCGGTGAGCTGGGCATAAAGCTCACAGGCTCTGTCCCACGCACTCGAGAAAGGACCGACCGACGCTTCAACGCAGCTGTAACCTTTTTCACGGAGCTTGTCCGCAATACTGCCGGAGGTTGCACCCCAATACGGCATCAGGTTGTTGAGACCTTCACCGCTGCCCCAGCCGAAAAGGCCGTGAACCAGAACATAAGTGCAGCCCTGCTGTGGCACGGCTTCCGTCTGTGCCGACGCGGCAGTGCCGAGCATACAGACGATCATTGTCACCATGACGAAGCAGGATATCACACGTCTGAAAAGCTTCATAAACCACACACCCTTTTCCGAAAATATTTTACGGGCGCCGCGAAATTCATCGCCGCGCCCGAAGAAGACTATGCCCTGTAACCGTCAAGATACCCGTCAAGCTCAACCCGGAGCGCCGTATTGATGAGGTTGGTTGCAATCATTATCGCGCCGAAAGAGGTGAGAACAACCAGCTGTTCCTCGTTGAAAAACTCCCGCAGCTCGTCAAACTGCTCATCGTCAATTTCATGCGGAGCATCAACAAGACTCCTACCGTAGGAAATGAGCGCCTGCTCAACGCGGGTGAAAGAAAAGTTTTCAAAATCTATTCCCTCATCGCGGAGAATTTTTCTGAAAAAGCTCGAGCAAATCAGGCAGTCGTTTTCCGCTGAGATGGCGTAACAAAAAAGGTTTATGTCCAGCGGGGTGAGAAACTTCGCCGCCTCGTCCCGCAGAGTATACCATTCCATGAGTGCCTTGAAAGAGGGAACATTGTTGAGCAATGTGCGCTTCATGTTGGTCATTTTTCCGATTTTCAGGTGCTCGTCGTGCGCGCGGCGCACTTCTTCGGAAGCCGAATCATAATCAATTTGAGAAACCCTTGCCATAACTGCCTCCATAGTATATAATATTCTAACCATAGATTACCACAATTGAACTTGCTTGTCAAATAAAATACTTTCGTATACTTTAGCGTGCTACTTGACTACTACGCTAAAGTATGATATAATGCACCTCACACAGGCGAAAAATCGTCTTTTTCACCGAACCGACCTTTGAAAGGAGCAAAGAAGTGCTTCCGAAAAATAATTTTGATTTTAATTCTTTTCCTCCCGAGGAGCGCATACCGCTGTCTCTCAGCCGGCTTTATGAGCGTTTCGGTTATTCAAAATACCGCATGAGCGCGCTTGAGCCCTATGATATGTACCGCGAAAACAAAAGCTTTCTCAAAAGCGAGGGCATCATCACCTTCACCGACCTCAACGGCAGGCTGATGGCTCTCAAGCCGGACGTGACGATGAGCATCGTCAAAAATGTCTCCGACGAAAGGGAGACCGAGAAGCTTTACTACATTGAAAACGTGTTCCGACTTAGCTTCGGCGGCGGGGAATACGTTGAAATCAACCAGATAGGGCTTGAATGCATCGGTGCGGACACCGGCTATGCACAGGCGGAGGTTGTCGGGCTTGCGGTGCGGAGTCTGGAGGCTGTGGGCGGCAGATATGTGCTGAGTCTCAGCCATCTGGGGCTTGTTGAAAGCTTTTCCGCCGCTCTCGGGCTTGACGGCGCGCGTGTGCTTGAGGCGTGCGGGCAGAAAAACCGCGGGCTGCTGCTGGAGCTTGCGCAGAGCGCGGGGCTGGATGAAAACAGCACGGAGCTGCTTTGTTCTCTCTCCTCTTTTTGCGATCCGATAGCCACGGCTGTTGCAGAGCTCTCCGGCTATTCACTCAACGCTGATTGCGCCCTTGCAATTGACGAGCTCCGCCGTCTTGCCGGAACTCTGAAGGCATCGGGCTGTGAAGCAAATGTTATGCTTGATTTTTCCGTGGTCAATGACCTTGATTATTATAACGGCATTGTTTTCAACGGCTACATCAAGGGTGCGCCGCGCGCGGTGCTTTCCGGCGGCAGATATGACCGTCTGATGAGCCGCTTCGGCAAAAAGCAGGGTGCTCTCGGCTTTGCGCTTTATCTCGGTGAACTGGACAGAGCCCTGCGGGAGGACACCGATTACGATGTGGACACTCTGCTCATTTACGGCGACGCTCCGGCGGACGAGGTTGCACTTGCTGTCAAAGAGCTTCTCGGAACCTGCGGCAGTGTACGCGCCGAAAAAGCAGTTCCTCCCGAAATCAGAGCCGGCCGCATTTGCACAATTGATTCAATCCGCGGGAAGGACGGTTGCTCATGCTGAACGTAGCTTTGCCGAAAGGCCGTTTGGGCGATAAGGTATACAAGCTTTTTTCCAAAATTGGTTACGATTGCCCCGCAATGGACGAGGACAACCGCCGCCTTGTGTTTGAAAGCCCCGAAAAGGGCGTGAGATATCTCCTCGTTAAGCCGACGGACGTTGCAATTTATGTTGAGCACGGCGCGGCGGACATCGGCGTTGTCGGCAAGGATATTCTGCTCGAGGGCGAGCCGGATGTCTATGAGCTGCTCGACCTGAAGCTGGGCAAATGCTCTGTTGCCGTTGCGGCGAAAAACGGCTGGGTTGAGGATACCGCCCTGCCGCTGCGCGTCGCCACAAAATATCCGCACATTGCCCAAACCTATTATGCCTCGCTCAACCGCCGGATTGAGATAATCAAGCTCAACGGCAGCATTGAACTGGCACCGATTGTCGGGCTGTCCGATGTTATTGTGGACATTGTGGAAACGGGCACGACGCTCAAGGAAAACGATCTCGGCGTAACAACAAAAATTGTTCCCATCAGCGCGAGACTGATTGCCTGCAAAAGCAGCTACCGGTTCAAGCGCGCCGTCATTGACGATATTGCGGAAAGGCTGGGTGAACAGCTTTGATAAAAATACTCGGAAGCGGCACACCGCTCAACGAAGTGCTTTACCGCGGAGAAAGCGGTTCGACCGACAGTGTTGAGCCTGTTGTGGCGCAAATAATCGAAACCGTCAAACAAAACGGCGATTCCGCCCTGCTTGATTACACGCAGAGGTTTGACGGGGTTGCTCTTTCCTCTCTTGAGGTCGGCAAGGCTGAAATAGACTCGGCTTGTGACACCGTCGGGGAGGAGTTCACCCGGATTCTGCGCGCAAGCGCCGCCAACATTGAGGCGTTCCACCGCAGGCAGGTCAGAACCAACTACATCATCAACGACACCCCAGGTGTTGTTCTCGGTCAGCTCGTTACACCGATTGAAAAGGTCGGAATTTATGTTCCGGGCGGCACTGCGAGCTACCCCTCAAGCGTCCTCATGAACGCAATTCCCGCAAAAATCGCGGGAGTGAGTGAAATTGTCATGGTCACTCCTCCCGGCAGGGACGGCAGAGTTCCGAACGAAATTCTCGCCGCGGCGCGGATTGCCGGAGTGACAAGGGTTTTCCGCGTCGGCGGAGCGCAGGCGGTCGCGGCGCTGGCATACGGCACCGAAAGCATCCCGAAGGTTGACAAAATCGTAGGGCCCGGCAACATCTATGTTGCATGCGCAAAGCGCAGGGTTTTCGGGCTTGTCGCCATTGACATGATTGCCGGCCCGAGCGAAATACTGATTGTGTCGGACGGCAACTCAAACCCCGCTTTCCTCGCCGCCGACATGCTCAGCCAGGCGGAGCATGACAAAAATGCCTCTGCCGTTCTCATTTGCACGGACAGTGAGCTTGCACAGCGAGTGTCCGAGGAGCTGGAGCGGCAGATACCCCTGCTGCCGCGCGCCGAAATTGCCCGCGCATCAATTGACGCAAACGGAAAAATCATTGTTGCGGACAGTCTCGCACAGGCGGTTGACATTTCGAATGCAATTGCTCCTGAGCATCTGGAGCTGTGCGTTGACGCTCCTTTCGAGCTGCTAGGAAGAGTCAAAAATGCGGGCAGCATCTTTCTCGGGCGCAGCACTCCCGAAGCACTGGGCGATTATTTTGCGGGCAGCAACCATGTTCTGCCCACCCTCGGCACGGCAAGATTTTCCAGTGCGCTGAGCGTTGACGATTTTGTCAAAAAAAGCTCATTCATCAGCTACAGCGAGGATGCTCTCGGCAGGGTTGCCGGCATGGTGAGCGGCTTCGCACGCGCGGAGGGTCTTGAAGCACACGCCCGGAGCGTTGACATAAGAGGAAAAAGCAATGAGTGAAAACCGTTTTTTGAAAGATTATATAAAGAGCATTGACGCGTATGTTCCGGGTGAACAGCCGCCGGATGCCGACACGCTGATAAAGCTCAACACAAACGAAAGCCCGTTTCCGCCGTCTCCCCGGGTTATCCGCGCGATAAACTCTGACGAGATTGACAGGCTTCGCCTTTATTCCGACCCGGACTGCAAGCAGGCCTCAGCCGCTGTCGCAGATTATTATTCGCTGTCCCCCGAGCAGGTTATGCTCGGCAACGGAAGCGACGAGGTTCTCGCCTTCTGCTTCATGGCTTACTGCAAAAAAGCAGCCTTCCCCGACATAACCTACGGCTTTTATCCGGTTTTTTCCCGCATTTTCAATGTTGAACCGATAATTGTACCGCTCCGTGAAGACTTTACAATTGACATCACGGATTATTCCGGCACGGACGCGACTGTTTTCATTGCAAACCCCAACGCGCCCACCGGCATCTGTCTGCCCGTCGAAAAAATTGAGGAGCTGCTGAGCAGCAATCGAAACCGCCTTGTTGTGGTTGACGAGGCTTATGTCGATTTCGGCGGCGAAAGTTGTGTGCCGCTGCTCGCGCGCTTCGACAACCTGATTGTTGTGCAGACTCTGTCCAAATCCCGCTCGCTTGCGGGCGGCAGAATCGGCATTGCATTGGCTTCCCCCGAGCTTATTCAGGGGCTGAACACGGTTAAATTCTGCTTTAATCCGTATAATCTCAACCGTCTTTCCCTCCTTGCCTGCAAGGCGGCGTTTGAGGATGTCGATTACTTTGATAAAACAAGAAATGAGATTATTGCAAACCGTGACGTTCTGACCTCCGGGCTTCGCGCCAAGAGCTTCACCGTGCTTGAAAGCAAGGCGAATTTTGTTTTTGCATGCGCCCCGGATATGTCCGGCGAGGAGCTGCTGCGCTCGCTGCGCGAAAAGAACATCCTTGTCCGGCACTTCACCGTGCCCCGTATAAAAGACTTTGTGCGCATAACCGTCGGCAGCGCCGAACAGGTTAAAGCACTGCTGGAAGCAGTTTGACAAAAGCATTCCGAAAAAACAGACATCGGGAGGTAAATATATGCGTTCCTCACAAATCAAGCGCACCACCGCCGAAACAGACATTGACCTTTCCCTCGAGCTTGACGGAAGCGGAAAATTCTCCGTCAACACCGGCTGCGGCTTTCTCAACCATATGCTTGAGCTGTTTGCCCGCCACGGCGGCTTTGACCTGAGCGTCACCTGCAAGGGCGACTCCGAGGTTGATTATCACCACACCACGGAGGACATCGGCATCGTCCTCGGCCGTGCTTTTTCGGAGGCTCTGGGCGAGAGACGCGGCATCACGCGTTACGGCAGCAGCATCCTGCCCATGGACGAGGCGCTGATTCTCTGCGCCGTTGACATCAGCGGCAGGGCTTGCCTCGGCTTCGCACTGGACATTCCGACTGCAAAGGTCGGAGATTTTGACACCGAGCTTGTCCGTGAGTTTCTTGAGGGCTTTGTGCGCTCTTTGGGCGCTGCCGTCCATGTCAGACAGCTTGCCGGGGAAAACAGCCACCACATCATTGAGGGCACGTTCAAGGCGCTTGCAAGAGCGCTTGCCGCGGCTGTAAAAACGGATGTGAACCGCGCTGACGAAATTCCGTCAACCAAGGGGATTTTGCTGTGACTGTAATTATCAATTACGGCGTGGGAAACCTGTTCAGCCTTTCCTCGTCACTGAAATACATCGGGCTTGACTGCAAAATAACGCGTGACGCGCGTGAGGTTGCACAGGCTGATAAAATCATTCTTCCGGGCGTCGGCGCTTTTGCGGACGCGCGCGATAAGCTTGAAGCAACAGGGCTGATTCCCGTGCTCGACAGCCGTGTGCGTGAGGGCGTTCCGCTGCTCGGCATCTGCCTGGGAATGCAGCTTTTGTTTGAAGAAAGCTTTGAATACGGCAGACACAAGGGGCTGGGCTATCTTCCGGGCAAAATATGTCCGCTTGAGGACGACCTTAGGGCCGCGGGGCTGAAGCTGAAGGTCCCGCAAATCGGCTGGAACTCGCTCGATTTTCACCGAGATAACCCGCTTCTCAAGAACATTAAGCAGGGCGATTTTGTTTATTACGTCCACTCATATTACGCCAAGGACTGCGGCGAAAGCCTTGTTGCCTCCTCGGAATACGGAGTGACCGTTCCGGGGCTTGTTGCAAAGAACAATGTGTTCGGCTGCCAGTTCCATCCGGAAAAAAGCGGCAAGGTCGGGCTTTCCATTCTGAAAGCGTTTGAGGAGATCTGACATGATTATTTTTCCCGCAATCGACATTAAGGACGCAGGAGTTGTCCGCCTCACTCAGGGGGATTACGGTCAGGTTGAGCGATACTCCGTCTCGCCGGTGCAGGCCGCGGAGAGCTTTTTCGCCGCGGGTGCAAGGCATCTGCACGTTGTTGACCTTGACGGCGCAAAGGACGGCTCACTTTCCAACTTTGAAGCAATTGAAAAAATCATAAAAGCAACGCCGATGTTTGTTGAGGTCGGCGGAGGAATACGCGACGAGGAACGCATAAAGCGCTACCTTGACGCAGATGTCGGCAGAGTTATCCTCGGCACGGCGGCACTGCAAAGCCCCGATTTTCTTGCAAAAATGGCAGAGAAATACGGTGAAAGAATTGCCGTGGGCGTTGACGCAAAGGACGGCTTTGTCGCTGTTGACGGCTGGCTGACAGTCAGCAAAACAGATTCCGTGAGCTTTTGCAAAACCGTACGCGACATGGGTGTGAAAACCGTAATTTACACCGACATTTCCAGGGACGGCGCAATGAAAGGCACAAACGTTGAAATATACAGGGTGCTCAACGCAATCGGAAACCTGAACATTGTCGCCTCCGGAGGGGTCTCCTCTCTCGACGATGTTTCCGCCCTGCGCGGCATCGGCACCCACGCCGCAATCATCGGCAAGGCACTTTATACGGGCAAAATTGACTTGAGTGCGGCGTTGAAGGCAGCGCAATAAGGCGCAAGGGCAAAAATCTCCGGACATCTTGATTAAAAGTCAAGTGAAACGTTGAAGGCAGCGCGGTGAAGCAATGCACAGAAGCGGAAACGCTGAACCCTTCCGCATCCGGGTCGTGAATTATCCCTGCAAATCCGTGCATACTGAGCTGCACAGCAGGGTGATAATTCTTGACATCGTGCGGATAATAGTATATAATATTTTCGGCAATCCGCAGGGCGGCAAAATACGCCCTGCTATTTTAGTTTTACGGGGTGTTGTTTTATGGTAAGAGCTATCGTCGGTGCCAACTGGGGCGACGAGGGGAAGGGAAAAATCACCGATATGTACGCCGATATGGCTGACATTGTCATCCGCTTCCAGGGCGGTGCAAACGCAGGCCACACAATCATCAACAACTACGGCAAATTTGCGCTCCACCTGCTTCCCTCCGGCGTTTGCCACCCGAACACCGTCAACATCATCGGCAACGGTGTTGCACTGGATATTCCCAAGCTGATTGCGGAAATCAAGGCTGTTACGGACGGCGGCGTTCCCATGCCGAAAATCCTCGTTTCCGAGCGCGCGCAGATTATGATGCCCTATCATGTTTTGCTTGACACATACGAAGAGGAGCGTCTTGCCAACAGACAGTTCGGTTCAACAAAATCGGGCATTGCTCCGTTTTATTCCGACAAATATGCAAAAACAGGCTTCCAGGTGAATGATTTGTTTGACGAGGAGCTTCTTGCCGACAAGCTCGAGCGTGTGTGCGAGGTCAAGAACCTGCTGCTTGAGCACGTCTACCACAAGCCGCTCATCGACACAGCAGAGCTTTTCAAAACCCTCATGTCCTACCGTGACATGATTGCACCCTTTGTCTGCAACACCCAGAAATATATCACAGACGCTGTCCGTGCTGGCAAAGAAATCCTGCTGGAGGGTCAGCTCGGTTCGCTCAAGGACCCCGACTTCGGAATTTATCCCATGGTCACATCATCCTCCACACTTGCCGGCTACGGCTGTGTGGGAGCGGGCATTCCTCCGACGGCAATCAAAGAAATTGTCACCGTAACAAAGGCATATTCCAGCGCTGTCGGCGCAGGCGAGTTTGTCAGTGAGATTTTCGGCGAGGAAGCCGAGCAGATGCGCACCCACGGGGGCGACAGCGGCGAGTACGGCGCAACAACGGGCAGACCCAGAAGAATGGGCTGGTTCGACTGCGTTGCAACACGCTACGGCTGCGACGTTCAGGGCGCGACAACGGTTGTTATGACAGCTATCGACTGCCTGTCTTACCTTGACGAAATCAAGGTCTGCGTGGCTTATGATATTGACGGTGAAATCACCAAGGACTTCCCCGTCACAAGCAAGCTCAAAAAGGCAAAGCCAGTGCTCGTGACGCTTCCGGGCTTCAAATGCAACATCCGCGGCATAAAGAACTACAACGAGCTTCCCAAGGAAGCGAGGGATTATGTCGAGTTCATCGAAAAAGAAATCGGTTATAAAATTGCGCTGGTTTCCAACGGTCCGAAGAGAGAGGAAATTATCGTAAGATGACCAACGAAAAAATTCTTGTGCTGGACTTTGGCGGCCAGTACAATCAGCTTATTGCGCGCCGTGTACGCGAACAGAAAGTTTTTGCCGAGGTAAAGCCTTATACCCTTTCACTTGAGGCAATCAAGGAGGAAGGCTACAAGGGCATTATCTTTACCGGCGGCCCGAACAGCGTTTATGACGAAAAATCTCCGCACTATTCACCGGACATTCTGAACCTCGGTATTCCCGTGCTGGGAATATGCTACGGCGCACAGCTCATCGCATGGATGGAAAACGGTGAAATTTCCGGCGCCGCCACACGCGAATACGGCAAAACCTCTCTGACCGTTTCACACACAACTCTGTTCAAGGGTGTCAGCGAGGGAAGCATATGCTGGATGAGCCACACGGATTATATCAAAACACCGCCGGACGGATATGAGATTACGGCCTCAACCGCCGCGTGTCCCTGCGCCGCAATGCAGAATGAGGGCAAAAGGGTTTACGCCGTACAGTTCCACCCGGAGGTCACCCACACACAGTTCGGCGCGCAGATGCTGCACAACTTCCTTTTTGACGTGTGCGGCTGCAGCGGTGATTGGATAATGTCCGATTTCGTCACGAAATCTGTTGACTCTCTGCGTGCGAAAATCGGGGACAAAAAAGTGCTGTGCGCGCTTTCCGGCGGAGTGGATTCCTCCGTTGCCGCCGTGCTGCTGCACAGGGCTGTCGGCAAAAACCTTATCTGCGTTTTTGTTGACCACGGCCTTCTGCGCAAGGACGAGGGTGACATGGTCGAGCACATTTTCCGCGACAGGTTTGACATGAACCTTATCCGCATTGATGCATCCGACAGATTTCTCGGCAAGCTTGCCGGTGTGTCCGAGCCGGAAAAGAAGCGGAAGATTATCGGCAGCGAGTTCATCCGCGTTTTTGAGGACGTTGCAAAGGATATCGGTGAAGTTGACTATCTTGTTCAGGGCACAATTTATCCCGACGTTATCGAAAGCGGCAGGGGCGACGCCGATGTGATTAAGAGCCACCACAATGTCGGCGGTCTGCCGGACGTGATAAATTTTGAGGAGATAATCGAGCCTCTGCGCGACCTGTTCAAGGACGAGGTGCGTGCCGCAGGTATCGAGCTGGGCATACCCTATGACCTTGTGTGGCGTCAGCCGTTCCCGGGCCCCGGGCTTGCGGTGCGCATTATGGGCGACATAACGCGTGAGAAGCTGGAAATCCTCCGTGAAGCGGATTTTATTTTCAGGGACGAGATGGCAAAGGCCTGCCTTTCGCAGAGCGCAAGCCAGTTTTTTGCAGTGCTGACAAACGTGAAAAGCGTCGGTGTTATGGGTGACGCAAGAACATATGATTACACCGTTGTTCTGCGTGCCGTCACAACCGACGATTTTATGACGGCAGACTGGGCGCGCATTCCGTTTGACGTGCTCGCCGCCAGCTCCGCCAGAATCACAAATGAGGTTAAGCGCGTCAACCGCGTATGCTATGACATCACAACCAAACCCCCCGCGACTGTGGAGTGGGAATGAACCTCTGCCGATTCGGCAGCAGAATGTAATTACATAAAGCAAAAGCCCCGAAGCTCACAGAGAGCCTCGGGGCTTGTTTCATTGCTTTGCTGCCGGTGTTGGTGCGATTATGCCGCCGTGCCGAACAGTCCGAAGAAAGATGCAAGGTAGCTGAGCAAGAGCAGGAGTCTGCCGAAGAAGCCGACGCGCTTGACGTTGCTGATTTCAATATCCTGCATCTCGGTGATATTCTTGATGGTGTAAACAATGCGGCCGTCCGCATCAATTGTGGGCGCGGTTGCCGGTGCATTGCCGTTAATGGTCACTTTCATATCGTCACCGTTGAAACCGCTCTTGATTTCAACAGCGAAGGTGAAGTCGTCACCGTGGACAACCGGGTTCACCTGCGAGGCATCGAGAGAAACGTTGAAGCCCTCGCCGTCTGCCGGGAAGCGAACAGCGTACTTGTTGACCTTGATGCCCGTAACCGTCACTTCAACATCGGAGATAACCGGAGAAATGACATAAGTTGCGGTTGAAGCTGTTGTTGAAGCTGCCTTCAGTGCAACTCCGTTCGCGCTGACGAGCATATTGTCAACAGACTGCGTGTAAGCGGTTGCAAGGCTGACGGTGAAGGTGTAGCTTCCGCCGTGCACCACGGGGTTCGTGCTCGGGCTGTTGGCTGTTGCCGTGAATCTGCCCTCGGAATCGGTGGGAAGGGTCACGGTGTAATCGTTTTTAACAAAGCCGGTGAAAGTGACTGTCTGGTCGGCTGTTATGTTATTGATGGTGAAAACATAGGATTTTGTGCCGCCGGCATCAGTGTTCGTGGAGGTCGGAACAAGAAGTGTTCCATTCGTGTAAGCTGCAACAATTGCTTTTGAATACGGCGGGTTTACAACCATTTTGAACGAATATGTGCCGCCGTGAGCAACAGCAGTTGAGGGGGTGATGGGCGCAATGCTGTAATAGGTGGGGTCGGGTGTAACGCTAACATTGTAGCTGTTCTGAGACACTGCACCGATTGTGACAACCGTCGGTGCGGTGATATTGCTGATTGTGTAAACTCCGCCGACTGCATAAAGCGGAAGAGTTGTTGTCGTCGGTTTGCCGTCCTCCGTCAGTGAGGGGAAGGATGCAGTGAGAGCCGGAGCAGTTTTGCCGTAGCCCTCATCGAAGTTCAGCCTGAAGGAGAGACTGCTGCCGTGCGGCGCGGGATTGGTGCCGGAAAGCAATTCAACGGAATATATTTCGCTTTCGGGAGTGAACGTGACGTTGTAAGAATCAAGAACGAAGGATGCGTCAACCTTGATCGGCTGATCCTTTCTGACGCCCTCAACAGTGTAAACTCCGTTGACGGGAGTGAGCAGGTTGCCGTCCGCATCGTAAACGGCGTTGATAACAGAAGACTGGTCATAATTATCGCCGGTCTTCAGTTTGAACGAGAAATCGCTGCCGTAGGGCAGAGCGTTGATGTCGACTTCCTCGCCGTCCGCGGTTTCGGGAACTATTGTAAGCTTATCCTCCGGAATCGCAGCATTGTTCATGTCAACAAGGCTTGCGGCAAAGGTCTTTTCAACAATTCCTTCAACGGAAATGGTGATGTCGCCAGTCATTTTGTAGATGCTGAAAACATCTGACACATAAAAATCCTGACCGTCGTCTTCAACGACCTTGACAGCACCGTTTGTCAGCGGGAGACCGAGCCAGCCGGACACCGGCAGGTTGTTTTCATCATTGAGTTCAACATCGGGGTCAAGCAGAGAGCCGTCGCCGAAGCCGGCATATGTTGCACCGTTGATTTTGACAAGAAAACGTCCGTTAGTGTAGCACTCAACGCCGTCCTGTTCAACTATCACACGGAACTGGAAAATGTCGTTCTGGAAGTCGAGAGGGCCGTAAGGATAGGTTGTGAAGCTCTCGGGCTGGTCTTCCTCAGGGTCAACCGTTGTGATTTTTGACTTTGCATCACCGAGCATACTGTAGTTGCCGCAGACATGGCCGTTTTCCTCGGCATCTGCTGCATAGTGGCCGGGGATTCCGCACTGGAACTTACAATTTCTTTCGGGATTGTTTGCAAGCAGGTCTGCCACAACCTGCTGAGCATTGGGGCTGTCCGGATTCTGTGCAAGCACTTCCTCGGCAGCACTCAGGGCAAGATGGAATGCATCAACCTCGGCCTGGTCGCATCCGCAGAATCTTTTGTCGTGAAAGTGCACGATTTTGTACACTCTGCCCTGCTGCAGGTCAACTGTGAAGGGGCCGTTGCGCGTGATGATTTCAGCGCTCGAAGTGAATGCAACTGCGAACGCCGCAAAGGCGAGCGTGAATGCCAACAGGACAGACAGTGCTTTCCTTGCCTTTTTCATTAAAATTCCTCCTTATTGGGTATTGCCCAAATTGCAATACTTCCTTGTTATTATAATAATTGCAGAAAGTTTTGTCAATAGCTGTAAAGATTTACAGTAATGAATATTTAGACACAACCGGCATACACGTTGCATTTCATTTGATAAACGCCGATTCGGCGCACTATATGGGCAGCAAAAATCTAATGTGGTACGATATGTAGAAATCTTTTCAGGTGCAGCAATTGTAAATTTTCTGTTAACGATTTCCAAAAGCAGTGTTTTGCATCTCCGAAATAAAAAAATGTCTGCAATACAGTTTGGATTGCCCCGCTTACGGAATTCACAGGCCTCTGAGCAACACACTTCGGTGACTTTTACGGTGGGTTTTACAGTGGTGTGTCTGATGCCGATGCGGGTTTACCGTCGGTTACTTGCCGGCGGTTACAAAGAATTTTAACCGAAAAGAGCAGCGCAGGCGCAGCCATTTTGTTCACTTTCCGGGCGGAGAAAAACGCATGCACGGAAAGTGTGTGCATCGGAACATCAATTTGAATATTTTTCCGGGCAAACGCCAATAATCGCTATGACCAGAGTGGGAAGAGATATTTTCCCCGCGGGTACATTGTCTGTATTGCGCAGTGCGCAGGAAAGGAAACAAAATGTTGTTAAAAAGATGTGAAAAAATCGAGCTGCTGGTTCTTGCGGCAATGGTGATCGCCTCGGTACTTAACGTTACGGTGTTCGCAGCCGAATGCGACGTTGTGCGAACGCAGGTGTTGCGCCTGCACGTTATAGCAAACTCGGATTCCGATGCCGACCAACAGCTCAAGCTTGCCGTCCGTGATGCCGTGCTTGAACGCGGAGATGACATTTTCGACGGCACAGTTACCGCCGACGAGGCAACAGAAAAAATAACGCCCCGCATTGCCGAGCTGCGCGAGGCTGCGCTCGAGGTTATGCGGAACGCCGGCTGTGAATATGGGGTCACTGTTGAGGTCGGAAAAGAGTATTTCGGGACGAGAAAATATGATGAATTTGTAATGCCCGCAGGTGAGTACATGGCTGTTCGGGTTATTCTGGGGGAAGGAGCCGGCAGAAATTGGTGGTGTGTGATGTTCCCTCCGATGTGTCTGCCCGCGGCGGAAAAGGACCTTGATGCTTATCTGACCTCAGGCGGTGTCAAGGTTGTTGAAGCACCTGACAGCTATGCACCTGCGTTCAAAATTGTTGAGGTTGCGCAGAGACTGCGCGGAAAAAAATGACTGTAAGCTCCCGGCACTTCAACTCTGATTCAATTGACACCTTTTGCGGTTTTCAAACTTATTTCTTCATTTCGCAGACGGCAGCAAAGTATCCTCCGATTTGACCGTGAGTGAATTCACAGCCGCTGACATGCCCTGAGAGCGGTGTGCGTCTGAGCTCCTCCGACTGTTCCGCAAAGCCGCAGCCGAGCGCCTTAAGTAAGCTTTCCTTGCGGGTCCAGAGACGCGTGAATTCGGCATCCTTTTCAGACTGTGTGGGCAAGTTTTCCAGATATTCACAGTCCTCACCCGAAAACTCACGCCGCATGACAGACGGATTATACCTAACCGGTCTCTGAACATCAAGCCCGCAGGGGCAATCGCAAACCACTGCCGCCGCAAGGCTTCCCGAATGACTGATGCTAAAAAAAACGTCTGCCGCCCGGACATCCGGCTTACCGCTTGCGGCATACAAAAACTCAATGTCCCGAAGCGGCAGATTCAGCGTCTGAGAAAGCAGCAAACGTGCAAGCAAATCACCCGCCAGGGAAAGTTCCGCGGCGGGTTTTGTTTTTTTGCATATTTCCGTCTGCCTGTCAAAAGGGAGCAGAGCGAGCCAACTGTCAAAAACAGACTGCTCAAGTCCTCCGTCGAGGCAGACGGCTGAGAGTTTTAAGATCACGGGGTTTATGCAACGACCTGAGACACCGAAGCTTTTGAAACACCGGCATTTCGCACCAGCGTCAAATCGTCGGCATCAACATTGCCGTCATGGTCGGCATCGGCTGCCCTCATTCCGAGAACACCGATATCTGCGGCCGTGAGCATACCGTTGGTGTAAAGCTCAATCAAGAATGCATCCTGACCGTTAATCTTGCCGTTTCCGTCAATATCGCCGTAGACAAGCGCGGTGTAAGTTTTCAGGGTTGCGCCTGCGTTGACGATTCTTATTATCGAACCGGTGCCGATGAAAGCATCATCACAGCTGATGGTGCCTGTGCCGACAACCTTCGCATAATCGGAAGCGAAAGCGGCGGGTGTAAGCTTGGGAGCAATACCCGATACAACAAAGCCTGTGTTGTCAATGACCGTTGTTGCGGCAGCCGTTTTCTTTGCGAGCAGCGCAAACGGAACATCGGTGACCGTAAGAGTCTTGCTGTTGTCCGTGAAGATACCGCCGAGGTTGACGGAATCGTTTGTTGCATTATAATAGTTGCTGATATACAGCGGACTCTTTGTGGAGTTGTTTTCAGCCGTGCGCTGGAAGAGCGGCTCACAGTAAACCGCAGAGGACAAGCCTGTTGTCACCGTGGATTTCAGCGTGAGATTAACGGAGAAAATAACTTCCTTTTCCGTGATTGCAACCGGAGTCTTGCCTGTGCCGACAACATAGTTGGTCATGATGCAGTTGAAATTCGCCGACGGGAACGAGGGATCAAGGAACGAACTCCAGCTGGTTGCCGGATAAACAAGAGAACCGTTCTTGGTGCCGATGTTGGAAAGGTAGACCGAGTCACTGTTAAAGGTGATGTTGCTTGCAAATGTGCCGGACAGCTTGTCAAAGAAAGTTATATCATACATCAGGCTGAGACGGCCTGCGCCTGCGGCATAGTTGGTTTTTAGACCGACCTGCACCGTTACGGTTTCACCGGCCATCGCCGAGTCGGTGGGGATGAGCTGACCGTCCACGTTGCGGTAAATGTCAACATAGTAGGTTGCCCAGACGTCGAGCTTCCATGTAGCCTTAAGAGTGATATCACCCGCGGGCATGGTGGTGAGGGTGAACGGCTGACCGTTGAAAGTCCAACCGTCAAAAGCATAGAACTCTTTTGTGGGGTTGATTCCGGTTATATCTGTGCCGTAAACCTGGGTGATGGGGGCAATCGCCGTGCCGCCGTCCATGTCAAAATAGAGCGTATAGGTGTTGATGCTCCACTCTGCATAAAGGGTATGGTTGGATTCAAAAGCAACCGTTGACGAAGAGGTTACGGGGAGATAATCATATTCCGGGTTGAGCGGATCGAAATCCTCTGCTTCGAAATAAGCATACCAATTTGTGAAGCTATAGCCTTCACGGGAAGGAGTCGGAAGCTCACCGTATGCCGCGTTGTAGGTTACGGAGAAGGTGTTGCCGCCCGCATTCACACCGCCGTTGGCATCAAGAGTCACATTGTAGGTTTTCGGTGTCCACTTCGCATAGAGCATAACGATATCACCGGCATCGCCGAGATCGGGCATTACGGTGAAGTTAGCCGCGGTTTCAAGAGTCTCATCGAAATACCAGCCTGCGAAATCGTAACCGTAAAGTGTGGGTGTGGGAAGGGTTACGGAAACGCCGTAGGTCTTGGTGCTGTCTTCAAGCTCGGAGCCGCCGTTAGAGTCGAAGCGAAGGGTGTAGCTTTCGATGTCGCTCCAATGAGCATAGAGCTTTGAAAAATAGTTGACGGTGACAATGGTTTCGGCAAGAACACGCTCACCGCCGGCGGCAAGAGAATACCAGCCGAGGAAGGCATAGCCGGGGCGCACTGGAACGGGAAGCTCGCCGTACTCCGCATCATAAACAACACTCTTGCTCGCAACGCCGACGGTACCGCCCTGCGGATAGAACGTAACGACGTAGTCACACGGAGCGTAGGTGAAAACAACATCAATATCCGTCTGTTCAAGGCGAATCGTCTGCGACTCGACAGAGGGAACATATCCCGCGATTGCCGGAGCTGTGACACTCACGACATAGGTCATTTTTGAGGTTATGCGTGACGGGGCAACAAGGTCGTTGCCGGCTGCATCGTGGCAATGCACGGTGTAGCGCGCAATCTTCAGTGTCAGAGCATTGAGTGCGTCAACAATGCCTTGGGCAAGCTGATCAACATACTCCTGTTGGGACTGCGGAAGATTGTATTCAACAAGGGAAATTGCCGAAACAACATCGTTAAAATTATCATAAACCGATTGGTCTCTCGAATTTGCATCGGCAATCGCGGCATAAACGCCGTCGTAATTTGCAGTGCTTTCTGTCATATCGTCGATTGCAAGCTCAATGTTGGAAACTGCACGGTCAATTTGCGTTTGGGTTGAGGTCAGGTTTGAGAAGACGGCAAGAGCACTGTCCAGAACGCTGGTGTAGGTGTCATAGCCGGTTGCGTACATCCAGGACTGGCGGCAGGCCGAAAGCTCATACTGAAGGATATGGCCGAGAGCCGCTTTGTTCGTTGTCTGTGTTCCTTCTGCGCTGACATAGAACATTATAAAAGAATTGTAGGTTTTTTCTCCGAGTATAGGGTTAATAACCGTCCATGAAAACGGAATTTTAACATAGGTGCCCGCCGAAGCGGCAACAGAAAATGTCACATTGAAGCCGACAAGCTGCCTGCCGCTCTGAAGAGCCGGCTTGGAAGCTGCCGAGGAGCTGATATAAGTGGCAACACCCGAACCGAGAGACGCAAAGCCCGCCTGCAGGGAGGCCGACATGTCAGCAAAGGAATAAGTGTAGCCGGCCGGTACAGTAAAGTAAACCGTTGCCGTGTATTCGCTTGTGCCCGGAGCGATTCTGCTGATGAGCGGAGAATCCACAGCGCTGAAAACCACCGTCTGGGTGTTTTTGCGAAGTGAATTTTCTGCCATAGTCAAATCCGCCAATGCCCACTGAACCTGACTGCTCGTTGCGGATGAATTGTTGTAAACCGATGTTGCAGCGTTGTAGGCTGCGGTGTAATCGGCCCAAGTATCCGTCGAATACAGTGTCGGGGAATAGGTGGAGTACATTGATATTGCGGCATTGAGAGAAGCCTTGCCAATGTCTGAAGCGGCAGAAACAACAACTCCGCCCGTAACAGTCATGGCAATAAGCATTGCCGCCGTGAGCAGCAAGCTTATTATCTTTTTTGAAGTCTTCATGATATGCCCCCGTTATAAATTTTTGGTCTGCGCGGCATCGGATGCCAATGCCGCGCAGACACTATTCGGTTGAAAACTGCGGATTAGAACAAATTGGTGATGATTGAGAAAATTTCACCGAGGATGGATCCGGCAAGGAAGTCAAGCAGCTTCTGGAACAAGCCCTTCACCGTCTCGACAACTTCAGTGTCGACTGCCGATGACTCGCCGTTGCTCTGAACCTCCGGGGTCTCCGTCCAGTGAGCATAGAGGGTTCTGTAGGTGCTGGTTGTAACCGGAGTTTCCTCGTTGATGAGAGTGCCTCCGCTGAGCTTTGTGAACCAGCCGGCGAAATCATAGCCATCAAGAGTCGGAACCGGAAGGTTGGCATATGTTGTGCCGTAGGTTACGTTTGCATATGATTGGGAGCATGTGCCGCCGTTTGTGTTGAGCGTGATTCTGTACTGATTCGGGGTGTAATAGAAGTTGTAGACATTTGCCTCGGGATCATTTGTGATTGTGACGTATTTTGCGGTGTCGGTTGATGAATAACCGAGAACCTGGGGAACGTTAATCATTATCCTCTGGCCGACCTTTGCATACCAATTGCTGCTTGCCACCGGCATTGAGGTGCTTCCGCTTTCGAGAACAACGGAGTTGCTCTGAACCTGTGTGCCGTTGATGTCATAGCAATTGACGGTGCATCTGACTGTTCTGGAAACAAGCTGGCCGATAGCGGTGTAAATGTTTGTTGCAAGCTCGTTAACATAGGACTGCTCAAGCATTGTCTCGTCGAAATTGATGTTTGCGATGATGTTTCCGAGCACGGAGTAATTCTCATAATCCAGCGGGTTGAGTGCCGACGCGGCAGCCATTGCAACCCTGAGGTTTTCGAACGAAGCATTCTTAACCTTGAGCCATGTTTGGGATTCGAGAAGGTTTGAGGTTGCTTCGTTAATCTGAGCCTGGCTGACAGTCGGGTTGAGCAAGGTCTTTATTGCGTTGTTGAGGTCGCGCTTATAAATTGTCCAGCCGCTCTCATAGAACCAGCTCTGGCGGCAGGCATTCTGTGCGGCCTGCACCGCGCTGCGAAGCGCCGTCTTATCATAGGAATAAATGACCAGCTTGAACTTCGGTCCGCCTGAGAGATTGCCGCCGCTTGTGCAGGTGAGCTGGAAGTTTACATTGTAGTAAATTTCCTTTGTCTGGCCTGCTGCGGGGACAGCGCCGGAGAATGTATAGGTCTTGGCATCGTTCTGGTTAAGTGTGAAGCTTGCTTCATTGTACTTGCTTTCTGCGGCGTTGTACATCGTGGTATGGTAAGCCGTATTTGACGGAACGATGCTCTTGAGTGTGCTTGCTGTGAAAACGCTGTTTGCCGAATATTCGGAGCCGTAGGATGCAGCAGACTTTCTCACCGAGACGCTGAGGTTCGGGATTTGTGTGAGGTTTGTGTACTTGCTGCAATCAACATACAGATAGCCGGCGGGAGCAACCGTGTTGTTCATTTCGGGAGATGTTCCCGGGTTTGCCGCAACGGTGGCGGAGTTGGTGTAAGCCGCAGTGCTCACGGCATCGCAGCCGGAAAGCTCAACGGTGTAGAGGTTGCGGATGTATCCGGAAATCACAGTGTTGTTTGTGATTGTGATTTTCTTTGCGCCCTCGTTAACATAGATTGCGGAGGATGCGGAGTAAGTGCTGCCGGTGCTCGGCTGGGTGAAGGTTGCGGTAAGGTTAACAAGGGAATATACCGGAACGTTTGCTGTGTTAATCTCCCAGCGGTAGTAATCCAGTCCGTCGCTGCCGGTTTCGTTTGCAAGCTGAGTGAGCGTTGCGCCGTTGTCCGCGACAAGAGAAACATTGGTGACTGTTGCACCTGTTGACTCTCTGAACTTGACAATGCCTGTTGTGCCGACGGGCATGGTGTCGTCATGCTTAAAGGACGCACCGAGCTCATAGCTGAGCTCCCAGACCTCAAGGTTCATTCTGGCGGTTGTAAGAGCCGATGCCGCCGAATTGATTAAGTTCTGCTGCGCGGTATCATAGTCTCTGGGAAGATTCTTTGCGGCGCTGAGTGCACGGCTGTAAGCGTTGGCGGTGTTGGTTGTATACTTTGAAAGGTCGTTGCCGATTCTGCTTTCAGCGTAATCAATGGCACCGTCAAGAGCCGCATAATTTGCGAAGCCGGTGAAAAGGGTGAGCGCCTTCTGGGCGTTATACAGATTCTTTCTGGCATCGGAAATCAGTGACTGCCTGAGGTTGGAAACCGAGGAATTGACAACATCGTTTGCGAAGTTGAGCGCAGTGACGTAGTTGTTCCATGAACGCAGGCTGTAGTGCGGCGGAAGCGGTATACCGTCGAGGTCCACCTCGCCGTTGAGGTAAGGTGCCTGCAAATCGGCATAATTCTGCGAGGTTGCATAGTTGATTTCCTCAACAAGATAGCGGTTGTAGAAGGTTGACTTCTGCGTCATAAGGTCATAATAATAACCGATGCAGTAGTAAGTGTCCGTGATGTCGTAGGGATTGACAAGATAGGGATTAACCTCATATGCTTTCAGAAGGTCATAAGCTTTCTTGTACCAATCCTTGTATTGATTGAAAATATACTGCGGGGTGAAATCCACCTCACCGAAGGAAACATAACCGTCGTCGCTGCAGATAAGCCCGGTGTTGTCGTGCTGCTGGGAATAGAGCCTCTGGCGGAGCTGGTTGATGGTTGCGGGAGCCTCGGTTTCGGGAGCGCCCTCAACCTTGTAGCCCGCATCGCCCTGAAGACCCATGAGCATGGCCACAAGAGGAAGCAGCTTCGGGAAGACCGCGGACTTCTTGCTGTTGAGTGCAACAATGAAGTTTTCAACAATTGACCTCAACATTGATTTTTCAAACACAGCGTCAAGAGTCTTGAGAGTGCTTGTTCCGGTCGGCAGAACTGCTATGCCCTGGCAGGCCGCGTTGAGCACTCTGGTGACAAGGGAGAGAACCACGGGAACAACCGGCTGATGGAATTCCGCCGCCCCGTCTCCGTTGTTCTTGCCGATGAATGAAAGCATCTGGCCGAATCTGAACTCAACAAGATTGTCGAAAATCGTGTCCATAATGAGATCTTCGGAGCCGGTGATATCGCCGCACAGCCAGTTGAGCGGGATGAGGTCGAAGACTGTGGCATCGAGCTTCTGCCAGACTGTAGTGTAGGAGCTGTAATTTGTGACGTTGAACATAACGCCGTATCTGTCAACAGCCCAGTCAATCAAATCCTCAAGGGTTCCCTCGAAGTTCGTAGCATAGCTCAGATTAACATCAATTACGCTGTTGAGGTAATACACAAGCAAATCTGCGCCGATTTCAAGATATGCCCTGTGAACCGGCTTGCCGTTTGCCTGAATAAGGCTTGAATAGTCGATTTCCGGCAGAATATCCATTGCGAAGCTTCTGACGATGTAGAACACGCAGGATTCGATGTCGTTGCAGGAAGCCGGGATTCTCACCTCAAGGAAGTTCGGCACAATCTGCCTGATGATGAGGGCGAACATCTCAATGGGATCCATTGCTCTGAGTGTTGCCTCATCCGGGAAGTCAAGTCCCTGGAGGAACTCAACGCCGAGCGTTGAGCCGAGGCCGGGAAGAAGTGCAATGAATGTGATGAGGTTCGGAACAAGAGCGTCATTGAACGGCTGGTCAACCGTAAATCCGTCTTCAAGCGAGAAGATTGCGTTGAGACCGACAGGTGTTGCCGTCACGGCATATGACCAACCGGTGAGGTTGTTGTTATCGTCGTAGGTGTATGTGGCATCCTCACTCAGCAGCAGCCAGTGGAGATATCTCTCCAGCTCAAGCAGCGGGAACTGATTCTCATTCCATGTGAAATGAGCATAGCTCGCCTCGGGGAGGAAGATGTTGACGATTCCGGGAACCATTGCGGCAATTCCGCCGTGGCCGGGCTCGCCGTAGGGGAATTCATCGGTTGTAACAATCATCAATGAATCCTCATCCGGTTCTTCGCCGGCGGGTGTTTTTTCAACGAGGAGATCGGTAACAAGCGGAATGGCAATATCCGCCAGGGCAGCGTCAATCAGGTTCTGCACAAAATCATAGAAAGAGATTTCGGACAGACTGATTTTTGCCCTCGAGGACTCGCTTTCACCGAAGCAGGGAAGGAAGCCGCTGTATTTACCGGTTGCTGTGTCAAGCTCGCCGATAATCAGGCCGTTAACCATATCCTGAAGAGCGACGTCAACAGAATAATTTGCGGGAAGCGCCGCGTCGTCCGCCAAGCCCTCAAGCTTGCGGTAAACCGTCTCCTTGAGGTAAACGGGGAGATTGGTTATCATTGCGGGGAGGTCGGCGAAATTGTCGACAAGACCCCAGTTTATCGAGCCGTCAACAAGCTTTCCGATGATGCTTGAGCGGTTGTCGTAAAGGAACTGCACAAGAGCATAAAGCACCGCAGAATCGTTGTTAGAAGTGCGGCGCACGCCCTTAACAGCGTCGCCGTTGAGCTTTTTCAAATCGCCGATGAGGGGTTTTGCAACAGTCCAGATACCCTGACCGAGCAGATGCTCAATCGACCAATACAACCCGTCAATCGAGCGCAGGTCAAATGTCAGAGTTGCCACGACAATGTCCTTCTCAAAATAAATATCTTGTTCATACAAGAGCGCATCTATGTAGTCGCAGAGCATGGAACATGACTGTTCAAATGTGTATACGGGCTTGCCCACGCTGTTGAAGCCCTGCGGTGTGCTGTAAGACGCATATGCAGAAGCGCCCACTCCCAGGGTTCCGAGCATAAGTACACATGCCATGATTACGCACAGCAGCCTTTTTGATTTTGACATAATTAACACCTCCATAAGAATAAAAGAAACACTGCAATACATTATATGTGGTGACAGTACACCACTGTTCAGAATAATGATATCACAGTGTCAAGCATATTACAATAGTTTTTTTGAAAAAAATTTAATATTTTTGTTAGATTTCACCCACAGTGTCTTCTTGAATTTTTCTGCTATGTAATTTTATAGGTTAATTTGTCAGAAAAAGCAACATACGGAAGAACTTTGAAATACGCTCCGCAAGATTTACAATCGGCATGACGATTTCCATGATTTTGTCAAGCTCGGGCGGAAGGTCGAAGCTCGCGGCAAAGGCACCTACGCAGGGCACCAGCAGCAACAGAATCGCGCCTGAAACCGCGATGCAGACAATTTTTTCGGTGTGTTCGGCAATATATTTTTTCATCTTGTTCCTCCATACCAAAATTATATTGAAAAGTGTAAATATTTATTTGCAGCACCCGAGGCACGGTGTTTCATCCGCGTAGGGAGCGACGCCCTCGTCGCTCCGGAAAACCGGCAGGTGTACAAATTGTTATTTATGCCAGTCCCATGCGCTTTGCCATCTCGGCGGTTTTCAGTTCCAGCAGTTTTGAAACACCCTTTTCCTGCATTGTCACTCCGTAAAGCACGTCCGCCTCCTCCATTGTTCCGCGTCGGTGAGTTATCAAAATGAACTGGGTGTTTTTCGTCATCCTGCGTGCGTATTGCGCATACCTGGTGACGTTGACCTCGTCGAGTGCCGCCTCAACTTCATCGAAGAAGCAGAAGGGCGCGGGGGAAACCTTGAGGATGGCAAACAGAAGCGCTATTGCCGACAGACCTTTCTCGCCGCCGGAAAGCAGGTCGATGTTCTGCACATTCTTTCCGGGAGGCTGAACCTTAATTTCAATCGGGCATTCCAGCACGTCCAGCGGGTTTTCCAGAATCAGCTCCGCCTTGCCTCCGTCAAACAGTTCGGAGAAGGTCTCGCCGAAGAAAGCGTTGATTTTCACAAACTGCGTTCTGAACTGCTCCGACATCTTTGCCGTCAGCTCGCCGATGAGCTTAAGAAGCTCCTCGCGGGACTTTTCGATGTCGTCAATCTGCCCACTCATGAACTCATATCTTTCGGACACCTCGCGGTATTCATCAATTGCGTCTACGTTCACGCTTCCGAGGGCGCGTATCTTTCCCCGGATTTCCTGAAGCTCCCGCTGTGCCTTTGCCGGCTCGTCAACTCCGTAGCCCTGCTCCTGTGCCTCTCGGCGGGTGAGCTGATATTCATCGTAGAGCTTGTTCACTGTTTCCTCAAGCTCCTGCTCCATAACCGCGCGGCGTTCCTCAAGCCTTGCAAGCTCGCCGCTAAGGCGTTCACGGTCTGCGCTCTTTTCTCTTTCGAGAGCGCGCAGGGATGTGACGCTCGCGTCCGTCTCCTCGCGCTCTGAGGCAAGCTTTTCAACGTCCGTCCCGAAATTTTTGTTGTGCTCCCTTAGTTCTTGCGCCTCTGCTTCAAGTGCGAGCACGTTCTTCTTGATTTCGATGCTGCTCAGAGCAATTTTTGTTATCTCGGCGTTAAGATCCTCAACCCTGTCGCCGTGGTCGGAGATTCTGTGCCTCAGTGATGCGACGATTTCCAGCTTCGCCTGAATATCTTTCTGCACCGCCAGCAGTTCAAGCTTCAACTTGCCCTCTGAGGTTTTGAGCTGCGTTCTGTTTTCGTCGAGCTCACGTCTGCCCATGTCGGCAGAGCGGATTTCCTCCTGCAGCCCCGCGGACTGCTTTTCGAGCTCCTGCGCCTGTTCCTTTGCGCTGTCCCGCTGTTTTTCAAGAGCGGCAAGCCTTTCCTCCGCCGTTGACTTTTCGGTTTTCAGCTCCTCAATCGCCTCGCGCGCCGCTGTCAGCGTATTTTCCGCAAGAGTGACCTCGCCCTCACGGCGTATCACGTCCTCCTGAGCCCTTGTGAGGTCTGCCTCTGCGCCGTCCAGCTCCGCCTTCGCGGCCGAAAGGCCTTCCAGCAGGGTTTTATGTACCTCGCGCTTTTGAATGAGCTCCTGTTCAAGCTCCTTTGCTTTTTTGTTGAGCTTTTCAATTTCATTTGCCCTGCTGAGTATTCCCGCGTTCTGAACGCGTGAACCGCCCGTCATTGAGCCGCCGGGATTCACAACCTGACCGTCGAGCGTGACGAGCTTAAAGCGGTAGGAATATTTTTTTGCAATTGCTACGGCAGCGTCCATATCCTCCACCACCGCGGTTTTTCCGAGGAGTGAGGTGACAATGCCGTCATATTTTTTGTCGCATTTTACGAGCGTGTGAGCCATGGCTATGAAGCCGTAAGCATCGTCAAGACCTTTTTCGTCGAGAGTTCTGCCGGAAATCGAGCTTATCGGCAGGAAGGTCGCCCTGCCCTCCTTGCTCTCCTTGAGATAGCTTATCGCACGCTTTGCGTCGTTTTCATTGTCAGTGACGATGTTCTGAATTGCCGCGCCCAGAGCGGTTTCGATTGCGGCGGCGTACTTCTCGTCAACGCTTATCAGCCGTGACAGCGCACCGTGAATACCTCTGAGCCTTCCCCTGCCGGACTCTCTGACAACGGCTTTGACGCTGCCCGAATAGCCCTCCATGTTTTTCTCCATGCCGTCAAGCATTTTGGAGCGGGAAACAACCTTGTCAATTTCAATTCCGAGCGTGTCAATTTCCTTTTGAGCTTCGCTGCATTTGTCTTCCCGGTTTATTACGCGCATCTGATAGCCCGCCACCGTGTTTTCGAGTGACGCCGCAAGCTCCCTGCCTTCCGCGAGCAGCCTGCGGGCTGCGGCAGCGTTTTCCTCAAGCTTTGCACAGGCTTCCTCGCGAACCGCAACCGCGCCGTCAATTGTCCCGATTCTCGAGCCGGTTTCCTCAATTGACGAAACCGCGGCGGAAAGCCTGACCCTGCTGTCGCCGATCTGCACGGCAAGCAGAGATATCTTTTCCGAAAGTACCGCGATTTTTTCCGCGAATTCTCCGGAGCGGCTGTCCATGCCCTCCAGCTCGCTGACAGCGTCCGCAAGCTGCGCCCTTTTTTGTGCCTCGGCGTTTTTGAGCATTGCGACTGTTGCCATTTCATCGGTGATGCTGTCGTCCAGGTCACGGCGTGAGGCGACTGCCGCCTCCATGTCTCTTGTTATTCTGTCGATTGTTTCGTTGTTGTGTGTGATTGAGTTGAGTTCAACCGCAACCTGCGCGTCGATGTGCGCGGCACGCTCCTCAACGTTTGCGGAGTCCGTGCGGAGCTGTTCGATTTTCGCTGTGATGTCGCGGCTTTTCTGCGAAGCTTTTTCCTCATTTTCCTCAAGCTCGGCAAGCTCCGCCTCAACCTGTGCATACTGCGCCGAGGCAACGGACATCTTGTCCTCCTGCTCGGCAAGGGAAGCCTTGAGTTTTCCGGTTGTGTGCAGCCACAGTCCGATTTCGAGCTTCTTTCTTTCGTCTGCAAGCACGAGGAACTTTTTCGCCTTTTCGCTTTGAATCTTAAGCGGGCCGACACGACCCTCCAGCTCTGCAAGAATGTCGCGCAGACGGATGAGGTTTTCCTCTGCCTGTTCGAGCTTGCGTCCCGCGTCCGTGCGGCGGTATCTGTAATGCGAAATGCCGGATGCCTCCTCAAGCATTTCACGCCTCTGGTTGGACTTTGAGGACACCATGTCCGCAACCTTGCCCTGGCTGACAATCGAATAACCGTCCCTGCCGAGACCCGTGTCCATGAACATCGAGTGAACATCCTTGAGGCGGACGGTTTCGCCGTTGAGTATGTATTCGCTCTCACCCGAGCGGTAATATCTTCTTGTAACAGCCACTTCATCCCTGTCGCAGCCGGGCATAGTGCGGTCGGAATTGTCAAGGCGCAGAGTAACCTCCGCAAAGCCCTGAGCCTTGCGGACGTTTGTTCCGCTGAATATGACGTCCTCCATTTTGGAGCCGCGCAGGCTCTTGGTGGACTGCTCGCCGAGCACCCAGCGCACCGCGTCGGAAATATTGCTCTTGCCTGAGCCGTTCGGTCCGACAACGGAGGTTATGCCTTTGCCGAAGTCGAGCACCGTCTTGTCCGGAAAGGATTTGAAGCCCTGCATTTCAAGTGACTTTAAATACATATTCTTTTCCTTTATGTTGTTACCTTTATTTCAAACGGAGCGATGTCCGCGCTTTCACATACCCTGCAAATAAAGCCTTCCCTTTTGAGATCTGACAGGTTGCATCTGTGCTGCCCTGTCATTTTTGACGTAAAGCCGGGAGCAACAATTAATGTGTTCTCCCCTTTGTTTTTGAGCACCTGCCGTGCCCTTTTGAGCATGAGCCTGCTCTCGCACAGCTCCCTGAGCGCCGGATGGTAAGCTCCTCCGGTCATCTTCTCCTCAATTTCTCTGCTCGCGTGCAGACCGAGGCGGATAACCGCGATGCCCGCGTTCATGAACATTTCGAGCAGCTGTGCGCACACCTCAACCGTTTCCTCAAGTCCCGGCGGCGCATATTCGCCGCTTTTCCGCAGCTCATCGAGCCTTGTACCCCGCAGCACCACCGTGGGATATATCCTCACCGTCTCGGGTGAAAGCCGGATGAGCTTTTCGGCTGTTTCAATGCTTTCGCTAAAAGTCGAGGCATAAAGGCCGGTCATCATCTGCAAGCCGAGAGACAGTCCGTTTTCTTTGATTGTGTGCGACGCTCTTTCAACATCAAGCGCCGTGTGTCCGCGTCCGTTGAGCGCAAGCACCCTGTCGTCCATGCTCTGCGCACCCAGCTCAACGCTGCGCACACCGTATGAAAACAGCAGGCGGCAAACATCGTCGTCTATTGCGTCCGGCCTTGTTGAAACGCGTATGCCCCCGTTCAGAAAATCGTTTTCGACAAAGGGCTTCGCGGCCGCGAGCAGGGATTCCATGCAGTCCCTGTCAATCGCGGTGAAGCTGCCGCCGAAAAAGGCGAGCTGGCGTTCGGTTGAACGCATCTCTTTTTGTGCACGGAGCAGTGTTTCCGTGACTTCCCCGGCGCTCGGCGCCTTCGCCTCGCCGGAAATTATATGTTGGTCACAAAAGCTGCACTTGTGCGGGCAGCCCATGTGCGGCACAAATATTGCTATGTTTCCGTGGCTCATAACAGCCCCATGAGCATCAGCGCCTGCTTTGCCGCTTCCTGCTCGGCAAGCTTTTTGCTCCTGCCCTCGCCGACGGCGAAGACATTGCTGTTCAGATGCACTTCAACCGTGAAAACCTTTTCATGGTCAGGCCCGTTCTCCCCGGTGAGCACATATTCGAGCCTTTCGCCGGGGTTCTGCTGAACAACCTCCTGAAGAACGCTTTTGAAATCGGAAAACGCGGAGGGAGCCGTGTCCGCTCGGCGGATGAAGCTCAGAACATATTTTTTTGCGGCAGGCATTCCGCCGTCAAGATAAACCGCGGCGATAACCGCCTCGAACGCGTCCGCAAGAATTGACGGACGCTCGCTGCCGCCGGAGTGAATCTCGCCTTTTCCCAGCCTGATGTAATCTCCGAGATCCAGCTGCTTTGCAAAACCGAAAAGCGACTTCTCGCACACGCAGGCGGCGCGCAGCTTTGTGAGGTCGCCCTCGGGGCGGCTCTTGCGGCTTGTGAAATAATATTCGGCGGCAATGAAGCCGAGCACGGAATCGCCCAGAAACTCCAGCCGTTCGTTGCACTCGCAGTGCGCGGCGCATTCGTTCGCAAAAGACGAATGGGTCAGCGCCGTTTCGAGCAATTCGATATTATTAAACTTATAGTGCATTTTTTGCTGAAGCTCCGCAAGCTCAATCATTGTCTGTTTCCACCGTCTTTTCGTTTATGATGCTTTGCGCGATGATATCCGTCATTCCGGAGGACGCACATCCGCACGCCTGACGGATTGCGTTTTTGATTGCCTTTGCATTTGAGGAACCGTGGGCTTTGATTACGGGACGTGCAATGCCCATCAGCGGCGCTCCGCCGAATTCCGTATAATCCATGCGCTTTTTGAAGTCTTTCAGCCCCGGCTTGACGCCGAGGAACGAGAGCTTTGTGATTGCACTTTTTGTGAAAATATTCTTCAGGTTTGCCATCATTGCTCCCGCAACGCCCTCATACATTTTCAAAATGACGTTCCCGGTGAAGCCGTCCGCAACAACCACGTCACAGCCTCCGAACGGGATATCCCTGATTTCCGCGTTGCCCGTGAAGTTCAGATTGCACGTTTTGAGCAGTTGATAGGTTTCCACACGCAGAGTGTCTCCCTTTGCTTCCTCCGTTCCGATGTTTGCAAGCCCGACGGAGGGGTTTTCCACGCCCATCACACTGTGCATATAAATGCTTCCCATCTGCGCGAACTGCACAAGATGCTCGGATCTGCATTCGGCATTCGCCCCGCAGTCCAGCAGCATGACCGGCTGCATGTTCGTGGGCAGAATGCTTGCAATCGCGCAGCGCTTGACACCCTTTATGCGCTTGACGATGAACGCCGCGCCTAAAACCAGAGCGCCCGTGCTTCCCGCGCTGACAAACGCGTCTCCCTCGCCGTCTGAAAGAGCCTTCAATCCCACACTCAGAGAGGTGTCGGAGTGCTCACGCATCACGCTTTTCGGATGATAATCCATCTCGAACACGGCGTCGGCCTGCTTAATTCCCATTCCGGTGAGGCTGACGTTGTTCTGCTGTGCGCACTCGCGGATTTTTTTCTCATCCCCGACGAGCAATATTTCACAGCCCAATTCTCCGACAGCCGATTCGCAGCCCTTGATTATTTCAAGCGGAGCGTTGTCTCCGCCGAATGCGTCAACTATTATTTTCATCTTATATACCGTCTTTCATTTCGTCCAAAACGCCCAGTCCTCTGACCGCGAGCGCCTCGTACCGTTGTTTCTTATCCCTTATTCTGCTCTCGAGCGGCGGTAAAATACCGAAGTTAGCGCCCATCGGCTGAAAATCCTTCGCCGGCGATGCGCTGACATAATCCGCAAGTGCTCCGAGCATTGTCTGCGTCGGGAGAATGAACGGGTCAAGGCCCTTAATCCTGCGAGCAGCGTTGATGCCCGCAATTATTCCAGACCCGGCACTTTCCATATAGCCTTCAACCCCGGTTATCTGCCCCGCGAAA
>CAZIMM010000011.1:34717-44432 GCA_964540415.1 uncultured Eubacteriales bacterium | reverse complement strand
AGAAATGTCCGCACACTTGAGACTATCGCCGGAGTTGACCTTATAATAGACGATACACCCGAGGCGATAACCATTTCCAGCTTTGACCCGGTGCGCCGTGAGGTGGCAAGGGTAACCCTCGAAAAGCTTATTGCCGACGGCAGGATACATCCCGCGCGTATTGAAGAGATGTATGAGAAGGCACGCAGAGAGGTCGATGCCACCATCAAGCAGACAGGCGAGCACGCACTTATCGACGCGGGCGTCAACGGTGTTCATCCGGAGCTTGTCAAGCTTCTCGGCAAGCTTAAATACAGAACAAGCTACGGCCAAAACGTGCTCAACCATTCGCTTGAGGTTTCCTATATTGCAGGTCTTATGGCGGCGGAACTTGGCGCCGACGTCAAGCTTGCAAAGAGAGCAGGCCTTTTGCACGACCTCGGCAAAGCACTCGACCATGAGTTTGACGGCTCACATATCGAGCTGGGCGTTGAATACGCCAAAAAATACAAAGAGAGCGAACAGGTTATACACGCAATCCAGGCTCACCACGGCGACGTTGAAGCGAAAACCGTTGTTGCCTGCCTCGTTCAGGCGGCGGACGCCATTTCGGCGGCACGGCCGGGAGCACGGCGTGAAAACATTCAGAATTACATTAAGCGCCTTGAAAAACTTGAAGAAATCGCCTGTTCGTTTGACGGCGTTGAACGTTCATTCGCCATCCAGGCGGGGCGCGAGGTGCGCATTATGGTCAAGCCGGAAATCATTACGGACGATAAAATGGTTCTCATTGCTCATGACATTGTCAAGAAAATCGAGAGCGAGCTTGAGTATCCCGGACAGATTAAGGTTCACATTATCCGTGAAAACCGTGCGATTGACTTTGCAAAATAAACGGATATCCACCAAAACACAAGAGTCTGTGCCATTTCGGCACAGACTCTTTTTTGTTGATTGTTCAGTTGAGCACCTTATGCCTTATCGGCTTGCTGTCGGTTGTGAGAACCTCAAAGGTGTAGCCCTCGTCCCGCAGGTAATCAATGATGTCGGGCAGTGCCTGAACCGTTGTATCCTTTGTTACGGCGTCGTGCATGAGGATGTTGATTGTTTTCATCCCCATCGTTCCCTCTTTAACATTGGAAATCAGCTTTGCCTTTGCAACATGGTTTCCCGCTGCGTCGCCCGAATCCACGTTCCAGTCAAAATAGCTGTATCCCTTGTCAAGCAGAGAACCGGTGACTGCGGTGATGATTCCGGGGGAATACTTTTTGCTCACCGTGTTGCTGCTGCCGCCCGGCAGACGGACAATCATTGATTTAACATGTGCATATTTTTCAACATAATCGGATATCTTTTTTAAATCCTCGAAATATGATTTTTCGGATGAGTATATCTTGGAATAGTCGTGTGAATAAGTGTGCAGCCCGATGGCACAGCCGGCATTAATTATATCGTCGTAATATTCCGTGTGATCGCTCCTGATAACGAAGAATGTTGCAACAGCCTTCTTTTCCTTAAGAACTTTGAGTATCTTCGGAGTGTTGGCTGACGGGCCGTCGTCAAAAGTGAGATAAGCAATTTTCTTTGTATTCTCCGGCTTTGTCTCCGTTTCCGCTTCGGTTGTTTTTGAAGCAGTGGTTGGTGTTTCGGCGTGAGTTGTCAGATATTCAAATGTGGTTGTTTCCTGAGTTGTATTTCCGCTCGGCTCGGTGACATCCCTTGAGCCCCCGGAATTGAATGCGGCAGTGATTAGGCCGATTCCCGCAAGGAAAGCAGCGACAACGACAATCGCCGTTGACAGCATTTTTCTGCGCCGCAGCTTCAAAGTGTTGCTGTTGTATCTTTTTCGCCTTGCCATGTTGCGCCTGCCCTTTCAAATAGTACATTCAAGTTTAACATTTATATCAATCAAAGTAAAGATAATTTGCATTACAATTCAATTACAATGTTGTAATACGTCAAAGAAGCGGACGGTAAGTCGAAAATTACCGTCCGCTTCTTATTATTTTTAACTTTTTCCCGAATTTATACGCTTTTAATTACTGCTTTGCTCCTCCGTCAAACATTTCGAGTGCCTTCATGCTCACGGCGTAGCAGTCCGCAAGGCCGGACTGATTCAGATTGTCGTATGAATCCTTGCGAGTATGGTAATATGACTCCAGCTTGTGGTTGAGCCCCGTGATGCCGGTTGAACGCATACCTGCCTGTGCAAAAGCTGCGGAATCGGTCGCGCCGCCCAGCGGAGGCACCAGACCCTTCTGGCAGGCAACACCTAATTCAGCCGCCGCTTCCATGAAGAGATCGGAAACGTCCTTGTCAGCCTTCACGGTGGCATTGAGGTCGCGGTAATTTGTCATGAGATATTTGGGGTCATGAATTGTGTCGTATGAAAAAATGAATGTCGGCACATCATCAAATTCGCCCTTGTGTTTTTCGCACCAAGCCTTCGCACCGCGAAGTCCCGCCTCCTCCGAGCCGCTGAGGATAACTCCGACTTCGGTGTTTTCAAGCTCAATCCCCTCGTCTTTGAGAGCCTTGAGGATTGCAATTCCCATGTAGCATCCGGTGAGATTGTCGTTTGCGCCGTCAACCACGCGTCTCTTGTTCCACATGAAGTACATTCCGAAGAAGAACGGTGTAAAGAGCAGACCCCAGAGCGCACAGGTATACAGCGCGGAGGTTTTGTCAATCATGCCGAAGCCGACACCGTACTTTATAACATAAATAATTGAAATTACAAGGTAATACAGAGCGCCGAGCACCGAGATAACCGCTTGACCCTCAAAACCGACTCCGCCGAGAAGATAATTCACAGGCCATTCCCAAGCGGCGTCCGGATGGCCGTTAAAGAAGATGCGGCGTTTGACCTCACCCGAGCACTTTTTGACGGCAGTGACGTTATGTCCCGTCTTTTTCGGGAAAAGAGCGTCAACAGCCTTATAGTAGAACCCGAACTGCAAAAACGCAAAGAGAAAGCCGATTACAATCATGATGATTGACGCAAGGGGGAAAAAGAAGAAGGTGATGATTGACGCAAAGAGAAGAGTGAAGGTCAGATAAATCCAGCCATAAAAAGAACCGGGATGTTCCTCAAAGGATTCCACGTCTGTGCGTTCGCAGCCGCATTGATCCCTGAGCACATCCGCCATGTAGTCGCACGCCTGTTTTTCGCCGTTTGAGCCTGGTGCACGCTTTTCAAAGTTCTTGCATATGTAGGTTATCTCGTCCACCATATACTTTGCCATTTCATTCTTTTTGACGATGAGCTTTTTCCAATCCATTTTGCCGCAGTCCCTTCAAATCTTTATTTTATCTTGGTGATTTTATTACCCTCAACAAAAAATACATGTTCGGATATATTCATCAGTGGCAGGTCGTGCATGGAGTCGGTGTAAAGGTTTTCAATTTTTCCGTCCGGATATCTTTCATAAAACGCCGGAACCTTGTTCTGACTGAAGCACATGCGGGTAATCTTGCCGGTGTCCTTGTCAAAGGTTGAGCCGATGACACTTTTGATGTTCAGCCGCCTGCAGACTTCCTCAAGGAACACTTCTGGAGATGCGGAAATAATCACATCGTCACCGCGCTGAACCTCTTTATAAAAAGGCTTGATGCGGTGCATGTGATTATCCCAGAATTCGACGGCGTCCGCGCGGAAATCATCAACCGAACGGATAAATTCCTCGACGAAATGTGCGTATTGCGCCATGCCCGATTCAAGCTCGATTGTGCCGAGCCTGTATTTCGTCACTCCCGAAATCATATAGGGCGCATATCGCAGTATTGTGGGATCGCGCTTGAGATAGAAGAAAAAGCAATCCACAAAGCTCTCGCCGTCGTATATTGTGTTGTCAAAATCGTAAACGTTCATGTTATCCGGCCTTTTTGGTTGTTGCAGCGGAGGTCTTGGGTGCAACCGCACCGGAGACTTTCTCGCCTGATGCTGTTGTCGAAGCAGCCGCCTTTGCGGTTGCCTTTGCTGTTGTTGAGGCAGTGTTCGCCTTTGCGGTTGTTGCGGAATCAGCCGCTTTTGTTGTTGGTTCAACAGGATTATAGTTGCTCACTGTCAGCTGAACGTCGCAGTATCTGTAAGGCGCTTTGTCCGCGTAATAAGTTACGCCCATCCAAACTCCGTTGTCGGTTGAATAGAAAAGGAAGCTTTCCTTCGGCTCTTTATCCGGCACGGTGAAATCGCGGCTTTCTTTGAAGCCTGCTGCAGTGCACTTTTTGATATAAGCCTTGTAATCTTCATAAGACATGTCGTTGATACGCACTGTGAGAGTCTCGTGGCCGTCGCCCTTGTCAGGTGAATAGAACACGGCGTCAACCTTGTCGGCAATTTTCGGAACCTTTGAGATGAACTCATACTCCGGCCAGTCCTCATTTTGCGAGGCGAGTGTATTTCCTTCGGGAGTGGTGGGATAGGTTTCGTCTGCGGCCTTTTCCGTCGGCGGGAAGGTGTTGCCGTCATTATCTGTCGGAGGCGGAGCAATGGTGAGATATTCAGACCAGACTGTGGTGCGGAAATCATAAAAAGCTGTTGTGATTTCCTTGCCGTCGGCAGCTGTCATTGCGCTTCCGTCATCATTTGTGACCACCTCGGTCACAACGTCTGTCACTACAACACCTTTATCGTCCGTGACAATTTCCTCATGTGAAAAAGTCAATTGTTCGCCGTTCTTTCCGGTGAGCGGTTCACCGGTTATTTCGATGTTGCTTCCGACTTTTCTGGTGCAGGCTGCAAATCCGATAACAAGAGCGGCAGTCAGCAATAACATAAGCGTCTTTTTCATAAAGCGAGTACCTCCGGATAAATTGTTCCATGATATAGATATTACATATACCAATATATTATATCACAGTGAATAGGCAAGGTCAACCAGTTTTTTGCCGGATTGGCGCACTGCCTCACGCTTCAATAATACCACCCCCTGTTTGCCGTTTATTCAAACAAAAAGCATTGAAATTGTTAAATTGTTGTGATAAACTTTTGTCATTGTCTGCTATCGGAGGAAATATTATGGCAACTAAGAAAAAAAATTTAATGCGTCTCTTTGACATCGCGGCTTCAACAAACCTTTTTTCAAAGCTCTCCGGATTTTATCTGAATGCAGAGCCGCGCATAAAAGCGAAGCTCCGCCCGGGGCTACCGCGCACGGGGCGCTGGCTTTGCAGGGAGAATCCTCACCTTGTGTGCCTGTTCGGCTGCGAGGGTGACAAGGATGCTCCGATTGCCTATATCGACGGCTGCTACTACCTGCGTGACGGCATCAACTCCATGATTCATTTCGGGCAAAGCGACATTGTCGGAAAAGTCAGCTGGTATAACGCCGAGGGCTGGCTTCCCTGCCTTGTCAGCGAGTTCAAAACCGAAAAGCTTTCCTTCAGAATTGAAAACTTTGCAGATGTGTGCACATTTGAAAACAAGCCATTGAGCGTTGCATATTCCCGCGTAATTATTGAAAACCTCAGCAGCACCGCCGTTCGGGTTCCGGCGCCGTCAAAGCGCCTCACTCCGCTGAACTCCGCCACCGGCAATCCCGGCACTCTCGAGCCGGGCGAAAAAAAGTGCTTTGACTATTGCGTTGCCGCCGACAGATTCGGAAAGAATTTTGAACGTCCTTCCGAAGATATTCTGCGCTCGTTCGGAAGCTTTGACAGCCGCTACGAAAGCATGAAGGGGCGCTGGACAAAGCGTCTTGAGCCGCTGGTGACGCTCGATTTGCCCGACGAAAACCTTGTCAACGCATATAAGGCGGGTTATGTATACACGATGATTGTCAAGGACGGATATGAGCTGCACGTCGGTGAAAACGGCTATGACAGAGTGTTTGACCATGATGTTATCGGCATCATCGCCGCCCTTCTTGCCATGGGCGACACCGAGTATTTTGACGAGTACACAAAATATATTCTTCTCAACGTTCAATATTCCGATGCGCGCTGGAAATACAGCTTTGTTTTTGCAAAATATCTGCAGATGACGGGAGACACGGCTCTGATTGAAAGCCGCTTTGATGAAATCAGCCGCAACACACACAGCATTGAAAGCGACCGCCTGTCCCCGGACGGTGTGATGAAAAAATCAAATTCAATCGACAGCGACGGCTTCTGGACGATTGACAACCAGTCCGCACTCACCGGTCTTGCCGCATACCGTTACATTTGCCTGAGGCTCGGGAAAACGGACGAGGCGGAGTGGGCGCTCGGGCAATACGGCAGTCTGCTGGCGGCAACAAACAAAAAGCTCTCCGAAACCGCGAAAAAATATTCGCTCGACTATATTCCCATTTCCCTTGAGGTTCCCAACGAGCTCAGTGCGAGAAGCGACAAGCGCGACGCGAACCGTCTTTCAATGTTCCTTTTCGGGCGTTGGTCCTGGGAGGCACACCTCTTTTGCGAAAAGCAGGAGGGCTATATGCTCGACATGATTGACAAAACATACGAGATGAGCTTTGACGTTACCGAAAAGGAGCTTGGCAGCAAATACAATTTCGGCGGTTATCCGCACGGCTTTTATTGCAGCGCCTACAACGCGGGCTACGGTTCGGCTGCCCTTGCCGGCAAAAAGCACAGAGACACGGCGATAAAGGCCTACCAATTTATGCTTGAAAACGCGCAGAGCGGTCCGTTCGGCTGGTGGGAAGGCGTTGACTATCCCTCTGACAGCTCACCCTGGGATATTTCGCACGCTGCAGCAGGCGGCGGCTCATGTCCGCACATCTGGGGGCAGGCCACCGCAACCAAAGCACTGCTGGACAGCCTCGCCTGCCGGCGCACCGACGGCACGGCAATCATTCTCAGAGGTGTCCCCGACGAGTGGCTGATTGAAGGGAAGCACGTTGCCGTTTCAAACATTCCAGCGGGCACGGGAAAATTCGGCTTCATCGCGCACGGCACAGAACACGGTCTGCACCTTGAGCTTGAAGGAAACGATGACTTTCCCGTGAGTGTGGAAGCGATGCTGCTGGAGGGAAAGAATATTATTGCTCCCGGTTGCGGCATAACAGAGCAGGGCTGTGCGGTTATTCCGTCCGGCACAAAAACTGTTGATATTTATTTTAATAGGTGATATAATGGCTTATTATGTCATGGAAAAAGGAGGGACGGCAAATGGAATACAAAATCAATCCCGAGCTCGGCTGGGACACCTTTGCCGTACCCAACGCCGTTGCCGACGGAATGCTCAAGCTTGCAGACGCTTCCCAGCTCCGGTTGCTGCTGTGCTTTCTGCGTGAGCGTACACTTCCCTTTTCCGAAATTTGTTCGAGGCTCGGTATGGACGAGAGCGACGCGCAGGACAAAATGCAGTTCTGGGTTGAACGCGGAATCGTGTCCGGCACGGGCAGCTTTGAAAAGCCGCCGACTGCGCCCGCCGCAGATGATGCAGCCGACCCTACGCCGGCAAAGAGCGAAAAAGGCGGTGAAGCCTTTGTTGTGAAAACTGTTCGTCCGACGAGCATGCAGGTGCTCAAGCGTGCGAGTGAAAGCCCCGAAATCCAATTGCTTTTCAACGAGGCGCAAAACAAGCTCGGCAGAACAATCGGCTATGACGGTCAGTCCGCTCTTCTGATGATGTTTGACAGCTACGGTTTGCCCGTTGAGGTGATTCTTATGCTGCTTGATTACTGTGTGAACGTGAACAAAACCGCAATGTCATACATATCCGCCGTCGCACGTGACTGGGGCGAAAGGGAAATTGACACAATCGAGCGTGCGGACGAGGAAATCGAAAGGCTCGGCACATGCAACTTCCTTTGGAGTGAGTTATGCGCGAGAACAGGCATACGCAATCCGCGCCCGACAACCGCACAGAGCGCTTTTCTGCTCACATGGACACGCGAGCTCGGCTTTGACATAGACATGATTTGCCTTGCATATGAAGAAATGGCAAATCACTCCGACAGGCTGAGCATGCCATACATAAACAAGGTGCTTCACACCTGGCACGATGCCGGAGTCAAAACTCCGCAGGATGCCGCCGAACGCCAAAGGGCATTTGAGGAGGAAAAGGAGAAAAACCGTTCCGGAAAAGCCCGTGAGGAAAAGCGGGATGCATCCTATGACCTTGACGCATTCTCCCGCCGCTCGCTGGATCCCGTGCTCGGGAACAAGAAGGAGGAGCAGTAAATGTACAGTTACAATTTGCGACAGCTTGCAAAGCGCGAAATTGAAGACCGCAACACTCTTGCACAAAGCGACCTTGACGACCGCCGCTTGAAAGCTTATGAAAAATGTCCGGAGCTGCAAACGATTCAGGATGAAATTGCTTCTTGCAGTGCCCGCCTTGCACGGCTCATCGGCTTTGACGGCAACGTTGAGGAACAGGTCAAACAGCTCAAAGCGGAAAGCCTGGCACTTCAGGCACGGCGCGCGAGTCTGCTTGAGGAGAACGGCTTTCCGGAGGACTGGCTCAAATTGCACTTCACCTGCCCCGTATGTTCGGACAGCGGCTTCTCCGACGGCAAGGTGTGCGAATGTCAAAAGGCTCTGCTGCGCTCACTGATGTTTGAAGAGCTGAACAAAAAAGCCCCCCTGTCACGTTCAACGTTTGAGAGCTTCCGCATGGATTACTATTCGGATGTCAAGGATCCCAAGCTCGGCGTTTCTCCGCGCAGGCAGATGGAAAAGGTGTTTAAAGTCTGCAGGGATTACGCTTCCGGCTTCAACCTGCATTCACAATCACTTTTCATGTACGGTGCGACCGGTCTGGGGAAAACTCATCTTTCTCTGGCAATTGCGGGCACAGTTGTGAACAGCGGCTTCGGGGTGGTTTACTATTCAGCGCCGAATATGCTTTCCGAGCTGGAGGCGCAGCACTTCGGACGCTCACAGAATGATGAGAGCACCGAAAGCGAGCTGCTCACCTGCGACCTGCTCATCATTGACGACCTCGGTGCGGAGTTTTCAACTCAGTTCACCGTTTCTTGCATTTACAACATCATCAACACCCGTATGCTTGAAAAGCGCCCGGTTATCATCAGCACAAACCTCACTCCCAGGGAGCTTGAGGATAAATACACCCAGCGCATCACCTCACGCATCATTGGCGGTTTTGTTCCTCTGCTTTTCTGCGGCAGGGACATTCGGCAGATGATATAAGCATTTCTCAAATTGAATATTTTTTGGGGGATTTGCAATGAAAGCTGTTAAAAAGTTCCTGAACAAGGTGTTTATCGACGGATTAAGCGGCATGGCTCTCGGTTTGTTTTCAACCTTGATAATCGGCACCATTATTGTTCAAATCGGTCAGTTCATCCCCGGTGCTCCCGGTGAGTGGCTTGTGCTTTTCGGAAAAGTCGCAAGTGCTCTGACAGGTGCGGGAATCGGCTGCGGTGTCGCGGTCAAATTCAAGGAAAGCCCTCTTGTCATTCTCTCCGCCGCCTCAGCAGGCATGATCGGCGCATTTGCCAGCAAGCTGCTTGCGGGCGAAGTGCTCGTTGACGGTGTGATTCATTTTGCAGGTCCGGGAGAGCCTCTGGGCGCTTTCATTGCTGCGTTTGTCGGAATTGAAATCGGACATCTGGTTTCCGGCAAAACAAAAATCGACATTATTGTCACTCCCCTTGTTTCGATTGTAACCGGCGGTGCCGTCGGCATGCTTCTCGGGCCGCCGATATCCTCCTTTATGACTTATCTCGGCAGCATTGTCAACTGGGGAACGGAGCAGCAGCCTGTGCTCATGGGCATTGTTGTTTCCGTGCTCATGGGTATCTTCCTCACCCTGCCCATAAGC
>CAZIMM010000011.1:12988-34707 GCA_964540415.1 uncultured Eubacteriales bacterium | reverse complement strand
GGCGCGGCCGAGGTTGCGGGAGCCGCTGAGGTGGCCGGAGCCGCCGTTGTCGGCTGCTGCTGCAACATGGTTGGCTTTGCGGTTGCCAGTTTCAGGGACAACAAATTCGGCGGACTGTTCGCACAGGGCATCGGCACAAGTATGCTGCAAATGCCGAACATAGTCAAAAAACCGATTATCTGGCTGCCGGCAATTGTTGCAAGTGCGATTCTCGGACCTGTTTCCACAAAATTGCTCGGAATGGTCAACAACGCAACCGGCTCCGGAATGGGCACAGCCGGACTTGTCGGGCAGATTATGGGTTATCAGGAGCTTGTTAAGGGTATGTCTCCCGGCATGGCTCTGCTCCAAATTGCAGTTATGCATTTCATTTTGCCGGCAATAATAGCTTTGATTGTTTCCGAAATTATGCGCAAAGCCGGGCTGATAAAAACGGGAGACATGAAGCTTGATGTTTAAGGAACGAAATTTATGGATATCATTAAAGAGTTAACAGCGGAATTCCGCTTGCAGTCCTGGCAGGTTGAAAACACCGTCAGGCTCATTGACGAAGGCAACACCATTCCTTTCATTGCGCGTTACCGCAAGGAGGCGCACGGCACGCTCAACGACCAGGTGCTCCGCGAGCTCTCCGAAAGGCTGGAATATCTCCGCAACCTTGACCGCCGCCGTGAGGAGGTGCGTTCGGGCATCGAGGGTCAGGATAAGCTGACCCCGGAGATTTCCGCAACGCTGGACAAGGCTGCCACGCTTGCCGAAATTGAGGACATTTACCGTCCTTTCAGACCCAAAAGGCGAACCCGTGCAAGCATTGCGCGTGAAAAAGGGCTGGAGCCTCTTGCCGCCGCAATACTCGCGCAGGAGGATTTTTGTGCTCCGCCGATTGAGCTGGCACAGGAATATATCAATCCGGAGCTTGGTGTCGAAACCGCCGAGGATGCGCTGCAGGGTGCATCGGACATCATCGCGCAGGACATTTCCGACAACGCCGACATTCGCAGGCGGATCAGAAACCTGTTCACGGTGTCGGGCGAAATTTCGTCAAAGGCGGCTGACGCGGAAAAGGAAAGCGTATACACGCAGTATTACGATTATTCCGAACCCGTACAGCGCATTGCCGGGCACAGGGTTCTCGCAATTGACAGAGGCGAACGGGAAGGCTTTCTTAAGGTTTCCGTCACGCTTGACCCGACGAAGGCTCTCGGAGTTATTCAGAGCCTTTCAATCAAAAACGGCTCCTCACCCTGCTCCGAGACAGTTCGTGAAGCGGGGCTGGACGCTTACGACAGGCTGATTTACCCCTCAATCGAGCGTGAAATCCGTTCCATGCTCACCGAAAAATCCGCGGCAAACGCAATCAGGGTTTTTGCCGCAAACCTGCGTCCGCTTCTTATGCAGCCTCCCGTCAAGGGCAAGGTTGCCCTCGGACTCGACCCTGGATACAGAACCGGCTGCAAGGTTGCCGTTGTTGACGAGACCGGTGCCGTGCTTGACACCGGAGTTGTTTATGTCACTCATTCGGAGGCTCAGCGTGAACAGGCAAAACGGATTCTCAAAGAGCTGATTCTGAAATACGGTGTCGGGATAATTGCTATCGGCAACGGCACAGCATCCAAGGAAACAGAAATTTTCACTTCACAGCTGCTCGGGGATTTCCCGAACAACGCAGCATATATGATAGTCAGCGAGGCCGGTGCCTCCGTTTATTCCGCGTCCAAGCTCGCTTCTGAGGAATTTCCGCAATACGACGTTTCACTGCGCAGCGCAGTTTCAATTGCGCGCCGCTTGCAGGACCCTCTTGCGGAGCTGGTGAAAATCGACCCGAAGGCAATCGGAGTGGGTCAATATCAGCACGATATGCCGAAAAAAGAGCTTGACTCCGCGCTCAACGGGGTTGTTGAGGACTGTGTTAACAGTGTCGGTGTCGATTTGAACACAGCCTCCCCCTCTCTTTTGGAGAGAGTTGCCGGAATCAGCGGCACGGTCTCAAAAAACATTGTGGCTTTTCGCGAGGAAAACGGAGCGTTTCAAAACAGAGCACAGCTCAAAAAGGTTCCGAAGCTCGGAGATAAGGCTTTTGAACAGTGCGCCGGCTTCATGCGCGTGCCCGAAAGCGGCGATGTGCTTGACAACACCGGAGTTCACCCCGAGAGCTATGCCGCTGCCCGTGCCCTGCTCAGGCTTTGCGGCTTCACCGCCTCAGACGCTTCGGGAGGAAAACTCGCGTCCCTCGGCGAGCGTCTTGAAAAAATCGGTCTTGAAAACGCCGCCGAAGAGCTCGGAATCGGCGTGCCCACTCTGCAGGACATTGTCAGAGAGCTTATGCGCCCCGGGCGCGACCCTCGTGACGAGCTGCCGCCGCCGATGCTGCGCACGGACATTATGGACATCAAGGACCTCCGCCCCGGAATGGAGCTGAAGGGCACCGTTCGCAACGTAACCGATTTCGGCGCGTTTGTTGACATCGGTGTGCACCGGGACGGTCTTGTGCACATCTCACAGCTTGCCGGAGGCAGAGTTGCCCATCCGTCGGCTGTTCTGAGTGTGGGCGACGTTATAACCGTGTGGGTTTTGACCGCGGACAGCGAAAAAAACAGAATTTCTCTGACAATGAGAAAGCCTGAATAAATTTAGGAATAATAAACACATGACACAAACAAACAATTTCAACAATGATTTGACAAGAGGAAGTGTGAGCCGGCAGCTCATAAAGTTTGCCGTTCCCTTTTTGATGTCAAACCTTCTTCAGGCGTTTTACAATGTTGCGGACATGATTATCGTCGGCAGGTTTTGCGGCAAGGCGGGAATCACCGGTGTTTCCATCGGCGGGCAGATCAATATACTCGTCACGGGCGCCGCAATGGGGCTTGCAATCGGCGGCACAGTGCTCGTTGCGCAATACGCCGGAGCCAGAAAATTCGATGAACAGCGAAAAACCATCGGAACACTTTCAACTCTTTATGTTTTACTCGCCGTCGTAATCACAATTGTCATGCTGACAGTCGGCAGGCAGCTGCTTGTTATTCTGAAAACTCCGCAAAGCGCGTTTGCCGAGGCGGAAAGTTATTTCAACATCTGCATGGGCGGCACAATTTTCATGTTCATGTACAATGCAATCAGCGCTGTTTTGCGCGGCATGGGTGACTCAAAGCGTCCCCTCATCTTTGTGCTGATTGCGGCAGTGACAAATGTTGTGCTCGACATCGTGCTTGTCAAATACTTCAACATGGGTGCGGCGGGTGCTGCCTGGGCTACAATCACGGCGCAGGCGCTCAGCGTGGTGCTGTCGATTATTTACCTTTTCAAAATCGGCTTCTTTGAAAGCTATTCTTTCCGCGACTTTATCCCGCAGAAGAACAAGGCAAAGGAGCTTTTTAAAATCGGCTTTCCGTCCTCCGTGCAAAGCCTTGTGGTGTCCCTGAGCTTTCTGACTCTCACTGCCCTTGTCAACTCCCTGCCAAACGCCGAGGTTGCCTCCGCGGTTCAGGGCATCGGCGGCAAGGTGAACTCATTCGCGATACTGCCCGCAATCGCCATAAGCAGTGCGATATCCTCAATGGCTGGTCAAAACATCGGCGCGAAGGAGTTTGAACGTGCAAAAAAGACAATGCTCACCGGCATGGTGATGGCAATAGGCATATCCGCCGTCTGCACAGCTCTTGTGAACCTCTTTCCGGGCTTCATTATCAGACTTTTTGACAATGAACCCGAAGTTGTTCAAACCGGCTTAACATATTTGAGGTATATTTCCATTGATTACTGCCTTGCAGGCTGTTCATTCTGCATGAACGGGCTTGCAATCGGAGCAGGATATACAAACTTCGCACTGGTTAACGCGCTGTTCAGCTCCATTTTCATTCGTGTTCCGCTTGCATATTTCTTCGTTATGAGTGCCAATCTCGGTTTCAACGGAGTCGGTCTTGCAATCGGTATGGCGTCGCTGGGTTCAATAGTCCTCGGTGTGATATTCGTGCAAAAGGGCTATTGGCGGAGGCCGAAAATCAGGCTGTAACATTTTCTAAAACTTCTTATTTTTCATTTCCTCAAAAACGAAAGGAGCATACCGAATGAAGCGTCTGCTGGACCTGATATTCAGCATAATCGCATTGATTCTGCTCTCTCCTCTGCTCGCGGTTATCAGCCTTGTTATACTGATTATCGACGGGAGACCGATTGTATATAAACAATACCGCGTCGGCAAGGACGAAAAGGTTTTCAAAATCCGTAAATTCCGCACAATGCGCAGGGACGCGCCGGAGGTTGCCAAGGCAGAGCTTGAAAACGCTGACAGTATGCTCACAAAATGCGGCAAATTTCTTCGCCGGACAAGTCTTGACGAGCTGCCGCAGCTCATGAATATCATCGAGGGCACTATGAGCGTTGTCGGCCCCCGCCCGCTGATTCCGCAGGAGCGTGAAATCCGCCGGCTTCGGAGTGAAATGAACATCTATTCCGTCCGCCCCGGGCTGACCGGCTGGGCACAAATCAACGGCAGAGACATTTTGAGTGTTGAGGAAAAGGTTAACTACGACCGCGAATATATTGAAAAAAGATCATTGCTGTTTGACACAAAAATTTTCATTCTCACAATATTCAAGGCACTCGGCAGAAAGGACATTGTTGACGGCAGGGTTGAAAAATAGTGTGCAGAGCGGCACTTGAGGTTTTCTGATGCCTGCATTCCGACACAGATAAAAACGGAACGGGTCATAAGCTACGACCACATAAGGAAGTTTTATAACAGCAAATATCCGCCGAAAGTTTGAATTCTTTCGGCGGATATTTTTATACATGGTTGTGTTTATGTGCATCCCGACAAATCGGGATTTATCGAGTTAATGTACTGCAGCAGATGTAGTAAAGGTTGCAGTAAGCGTTCTGTCGCTGCTCATGGCATATGTATCAAATGCGGTTATTTCGACTGTGTAGGTTCTCCCCGGTTTTAAGCCGTCAATTGTGCAGCCGACTGTATCGGGAGTCGGTTCAAAGTAAAATTCAGACCAGAATTTCATATTCTTCACCGTGCGCCCCAAGCTGTCCTTGACTGCGACATCGTAGTTGTTCATGCACTCGCCGTCCGTTGCCTGAGTGAATGTAACCGTTGCACCGGAGGAGGTAATATCCGAAAAATTGACCGCTGCATCGGACGGGAAAACGGGTTTATCCGCATTTGTGTAACGCGCGGACGTGTAGGTGTATGATGAACGGTCGGAAGGAGTGTTGACATAATAAATCAGCTGTTCATCGCTGCCGGACCCGGGTGAACGGAAAAAATCACCCGTGAGTATGTTAAAGGGCATTATCCGCACATGATAATCAGCGTCAACCTCTACGATGTGAAACTGCGCAGCATTTTCTGCACCGGGCGGCACAGTGCCGTAATACATACCCGACTCTAGTTCAAAATATGACAGTGTGCCCGTGTTGACCGATGTAAAATACTTCTGGTTTATTGCGCGCGGGTCGTTTATCGGGAAATGCGAATGCCCCGAAAAATCAATCACCTGCGGATAATTGCAAAGAACACCTGTAAGCTCCGGCGTGCCCCATCTGATGCTGCCGTAAACAGTGCCCATAATGTGTGCGTGCTGAAAAACGAAAATCGGTTTTTCGGGGTCTTCTTTGTCGGCGGCACGGAGCTGCTCCGAAAGCCAAGAATTTGCATAAAGATAACTGCGGTTTTCGTTTTGCGAAACACCGATAAAACTAAAGCCGTTGATATTCCACACCTGATTTGCCTTAACGCCTGTTTTTTTCTCACATCTCTCAAGCGTACCGCCGTTGCTGCAATCATGCGAATTTGCGTAGGTGATGATAAACTTGGACTCATCGCGCAGCTTGTCGTTTACAACTTCCATCACGTTTGCCCATTGCTCATCGGTGTTGCCGGTAGCAGTGTCACCGACAAAAACAAAGGCATCAACCTTGTTGTATTCCTGCGTATGCGCATATTCATATGTATCGTCGAAAAGCTGCTGCAAACGCGTATACTCCGCACACGTCTTTTCATCCTTCATGTGCACATCGCTTGCAACCGCAAAACGCAGAACAGGGACAAAATCATCCTGCTGCACAATCGGCACGGGTGCTGCGCTGACAAGTCCCAGGATAACAAGCAGGGAGATGAAGGTTCGGTACAGCCAAAAAACTACATTCATTTTCGTACTCCTTTAATAATTGTTTTCTGTTCGACAAAATCCTGTTTATTGTGCAACAAAAAAGTGCCTTACATGCGTACACTGCCCTCAGATTGTGCAGCAAACACGCAAAAGAAAGGTGCTTTTTTTATATTTTTTACAGGCAGAGCTTAATCAGGTCGTTGACATCTGCAGTTGCAAGGCACTCGACCGTGTCTGACGCACCGTAGTAGATTTTGACCTCGCCGCTCTCTTCAAGAATCATGCCGCCCGGGAAAATGACATCGCGCCTAAAGCCGTCCTCAATCTCAAAATCGCGGTCGCAGACAATGAGCGGCTCTTTGCAGATGCCCAAAACCTTTGACGGGTTTTCTATGTCGAGCAACGCAATGCCGGCATAATACTCCTTCTCCCATTTGCCCTCCCATCCGTTTTTGCCTTTGTCGGGAAACAGCTTTACCGCGTGGAATGTGGTCAACCAGCCTTTTTCCGTTTTAACGGGCGGAGCTGCAGGACCGATTTTGTCATCGGAAAACGGAATGTCTTCAACTCCGATAACAAGGCGTGATTTACCCCAGAAAACAAGGTCGGGCGATTCGGAAAGCCACACATCAAACACATCCCTGTGCCACCGCGAATAAACGGGCATCGGGCGCTCAAGACGCACATAGTTGCCGCCGATTTTTTCGGGGAAAAGCACCATGTTGCGGTTGTCGGGCGCGGTCATTGACAGAACATCGAATTTCTCAAAGTCTTCTGTTACTGCGATGCCTCCGCGCAGACCGTGTCTTGTGTCAACGGCAAAGCACATATAGCACTTGCCGTCAATCACCGTCAGGCGGGGGTCATAGGCGCGGCTGATTTCATCTGATTTCATTTCGAAGCAGGGCTTGGGCGAAACGCTCCAGTTAATGCCGTCATCACTCAATGCAAGACCGATGTTTGTGCCTGTGAGCTTGTGTGCGTCAAAATCCCCGTAATCGTTTCGGAATGCCATGACATATTTTCCGTTATACTTTGTAACACCTGCATTAAACACAAGTCCTGCATTGTAGGGCACATCATGCCGTGTCAACACGGGTCTGTTGAGTTTTTTTATTACTGATGAAGAAATATATTTGCTCATAGCTGCACCTCATTTTTTGTATGTGCGGATACCGTCCGCCCGCACGGTTTTGCAAATATTGTCGGGCGGATGATATACGCTCCTACATTTTTTCTCAACAAATTCCGGTTTTTTGCTCTATCGGAACATCTGATTACTAAAACAATTATACTGTACGTCTCATTTTGCAAGCAGGGAATTTGTACGGCAAATTCCGAAAAACCACCTTATGCGGCTCACACATATGACCGCGCTCCGTTAAAACTTATTTGTCCGTATATCTCAGACCGAGCCGCCCAAAAAGATGTTTCTGAATATATTCCCGACATAGCCGATAACCTTTTCGAACGCGGTGTTAAAATTGTCATAAGTCTTGTCTGCCTGCAGCTCAAGAACAGCATTGTTTTTGGAAACGCTACCCTCATAGATGTAAAGCTCGTTTTGATAAGCAGACAGATTGTTTTCGTCAAAAGTGAAAACCCGCACACCGTACGGACCGCTCTTGGCAAACTGACATCCGTAGGTCAGACCAAGTTCAATGCCGTTCCATACACCGGAATAACCGGAGCTGTGGAAGTGACCGAAGAATGCGCCCATAACTCCGCCGTCGGTTTTCCATGATGCGAACTGACTGCTGCTTTCACCCGGAAGTATGATTGATTTGAACACACCACCCGAGGTTTCCGCATTGAGTCTGTAGAATTTGCCGTTGCTCCACCTTGCGCCGCCGTTCCAGATGCGGCACGGCTCAAAAAGATTGCCGGTATCCGCAACCGGAATGTGCTCAAACACAATTGACGGATAGGCATTTCCGCCGTTTGCCTGCTTGTATTCCCCGCTTTTCGCGGCAAACCAGTCAAGCTGTCCGTCCGTGACGCTGCTGCCGCCCGTGTCCATCATCCAGAATACAAGCTCGGTTGAGCCGTCCGTTCCGGCAACCTCAACGGTATAGTCAATTCTGCCGTCGCTGTCGGGGCTGTCGTCGCGGATGAGACTGCAATCATAGCCGCTGTAAATATCCAGCCATTCCTCGGGAGTGACACCGGTTGCACGGTCGTTGTTGCCCTGCGTCACCGCAAAGGGTATATGTGCTTTTTCGATGATTCCGAGAATGTTGTCCGCCGCGATACGGGTATTTTGGAGCGTTTCCTCGTGCAGAGTTTTACCCAAAGCGTTTGTGACGCACACACCCTCCCTGCCGTTTTCATCGTCAATGCCTATATCTCCCGCGCGGCTGTCCTCAACCAAATCACCGGCGATGACAATCAAATCGGGGATGAACCGAGCAATTGAAAGATTAATCAGGTTCACAAGGTCATGTGCAGCGTATTTATCGTCCTGAGGGTCTGCAAGCTGAAGAACCGTGAATTTTCCGTCAGAGCCGAAGCTCAGAGCGGCAGGGGTGGCAAAAGAGACAGTTGCACAGGAAACCAGAAGAACGCCGGTCAAAAACAATGCGGTGATGCTCTTGATTTTCATGATGCTTTCTCCCCTTAAATTATTTACAGAAGCTCAATTCCGTGTTCTTTGCACTCCGCCTCAACCTGAGCGGGCCAGACGGATGCCTGAACCTCACCGATATGCGCCTTGCGAAGGAAATACATGCACATTCTGGACTGACCGATGCCTCCGCCGACGGTGTAGGGCAATTCGCCGTTGAGCAGCGCCTTCTGGAAAGGCATTTCCGCTCTCTCGGGGCAGCCTCTGATTTCAAGCTGACGCAGCAGCGTCTCTTCGTCAACACGAATGCCCATTGACGACAGTTCAAGGGCTATGTCCAGCACGGGATAATAGACAATCAAATCGCCGTTGAGACCCCAGTCGTCATAGTCCGGCGCCCTGCCGTCGTGAATTTTGCCTGATTTCAGTGCGCCGCCGATTTGCATGACAAAAATTGCACCGTACTTCTTTGCAAACTCATATTCACGCTGCTTTGACGTAAAGTCCGGATACATATCCTCAAGCTCCTGTGAGGTGACAAACTTCACCTTGTCGGGCAGAAGCACATTTGAGAAGGAATATTCATCGGCAATGTATTTTTCGGTGTGCTTGAGCGTGCGGTAAATCCTTGTGACAATGAGCTTGAGTGTTTCCGTGTTTCGCTCGGATTTGTCGATGATGCGCTCCCAGTCCCACTGGTCAACAAAGCAGGAATGAATGTTGTCGGTTTCCTCGTCGCGGCGGATTGCGTTCATGTCGGTATAAAGCCCCTCACCGCAGGAGAAGCCGTAATCCTTGAGAGCAAAGCGCTTCCATTTTGCAAGTGACTGGACGATTTCCATGTCACCGTCCTTGATTTCCATGATGTCAAACGAGACGGGGCGCTCTACTCCGTTGAGTGTATCGTTGAGTCCACTGTCGGCGCGGACAAACAGGGGCGCGGACACACGCGTAAGGTTGAGCTGAATCGCAAGGTCGCGCTCAAAAAAATCCTTGACCTTTTTGATTGCGATTTGCGTCTGACGAACATCAAGCAGCGGAGTGTAGCTGTCGGGATAAATTGTTGCCAAAAGAATCTTCCTTTCTTTAGCGAGAAGTCAAATAAAACTATATCGCATATTTATAACACATTTTGTCCGTTTTATCAAGTCGAACCGAAATAACTTATAACACCGTCAGATGATTTCTGCATCCTCACCGGTGCTTTTCAACTGCGCGAGGAGCATTTTTTTGAGCTTTTTGATAACCTCGGCACATTCCGGCTCGTTAATTAGGTTTGTTTTCTCAAAGGGGTCGTTACGCAAATCATAGAGGCAGTCTTCTCTGTATGTAAAGTCACATGCCTTGTCATCATCCGGTGCGGTAACGGAATACTTCCATCGCTCCGTTCTGATTGCCCTGCCGATCTGCCCTTCGCTGATTTGGATAAACACAAAGTCACGGCTTGGCTTTGCAGAGCCGTTTACAAGTTCATTCACTGCAGTGCCCATAAAATGTTCCGGCACAGGAATACCCGCGCATTTCAGCAGAGTCGGCGGCAAATCAATCAAACTGACAAGTTCTATGACTTTACACGCATTGTCAAAACTCGGTCCGGAAATCACGAGCGGAACGTGCGTGCTCGCATCGTGGCAGGAGCGTTTGTACTCCGAATTCCGTGTTCTGAAATGACAGCCGTGATCAGAAGTGAAAACTATCACCGTGTTGTCGAGAATATTCTTTTTTTCAAGTGCTTTCACCACCCTCCCCAGGTTTGCGTCAAGCGCCGCGCAGGAAGCAAGATAAGACGGATAATGCACCCTCCAATCCCCCGCCGTGCCGGCAAGGTCTCCCGGAACATCATAGCTGCGGAAAAGCTTCCGCGTCCCCTTCGGGCATTCAAAGCGGAAATGATTGTTTTGGTGATGAGGCTCAAGATGTGAAAGAAAGAGAAAAAACGGTTGTTCATCCGTGACGTTATCTATGAAATCAATTGCGTAATCGGTTATTCGGTCCGCCCTGTAACCTTTAAAATCAACGCGCCTGTTCTCCGTGTCGAAGACATAGCCGCCGCTGCCGTCCGAGGTGAACTCCAGAACATCCGCAGCCATCCAGAAATCCTTGTAACCGCCTCTGCGCTCAACAGGCACCGGCTTGGTTTTCAGATTGTGCTCACTGTCCGAGGCAAGATGCCATTTCCCGACATAGGCGGTTTTGTACCCTCCTGAATTGAAGCAATCGGCAAGCGTTGTGATTCCCGAAGGCAGCGCAATGTTGTTTCTGAAGCAGCCGTTCTGATTGGCATAAACACCGCTTTGCAGGCAGGCTCTTGCTGGGCCGCACACCGGCTGGCAGGTGAACGCGTTTTCAAACAGCGTTCCCCGCTGCGCAAGCCTGTCCAGATTCGGGGTGACGGGCAGGCGCTGACCGTAACAGCCGCAGGTGTCAAAGCGCTGCTGGTCTGTAAAAAAGAACACTATGTTCGGCCGCTTTTTCAAAAGCCCCACCCCCTGAAAATGTATAGCATCAGCTCCTCGGTCGGGCAGTATTCCCCGTCCGCCGCAAGAAAGCTTCTGTATCTACTGCAGCCGCCCATACAAAGGTTGAAAACTTTACAGGCTTCGCAGTGCGGCGGCCTTTTTTCATTTTTCTTCAAGAATTCAACCAAGCCGTCACTTGCGGCAATCTCCGCCACGCTGTTTCTCAGGATATTGCCGCAGCTGTATTCGTCAAGAGCGTAAAAATCGCAGGGATATACACTGCCGTCCGCTTCAACAACAAACTGCGGGGTGCAGCAGCCGTTCATCCCGCATTGCTCGGCGTGTCCGCCTCTGATAAGCTGCTCAATATTGTCAAACAGCCTGACATTGACCTTTGCTCCGCTTTGCCGGGCGTGTTCGACCGCATCGTAAAGCTCAATCAAAAAACGTCCGTAAGCGCGTGGCGTAAGGGTATATTGCTTTACGCTGATGTCATTCAGCGGCATAAGGCAGGGTATCGGCTGAATATGCTCCGCCCCGGACTTTATGAGTGAATTCAGAATTTTTCCGGCATGAGCTGCGAGCTGCGCCGTGACTACGCACAGCACATTGAAGTCCACCGAATGTTTTTTGAGCAGCCTTATTCCGTTTTCTGCCCGACTGTATGTAGGCTTGCCTTCGGCATCCTTTCGCCACAGGTCGTGCAGCTGTGCATAACCGTCAAGAGACACTCCGACAAGAAATCGGTTTTCGGCAAACAGGCTGCAAAACCTGTCGTCAATCAGCAGGCCGTTTGTCTGGAGAGAAAACTCAATTATGAATTTGCCATCGTTCTTTTGCTTTGCGTATCCGACAAAGTCCTCAAAAAAATCCGCACCGGCAAGCAGCGGCTCGCCGCCCTGAAACATGAAGCTTACGCTGTCACCGCGGCGGCAAAAGTCAAAAACACGGTCAACGAGGCTGTGCGCGGTTGCTTTGTTCATTATGCCGCATGACGGCGCGGAACGATTCGCCGCAACGTCGTGATAAAAGCAATAATCGCACTTCATGTTGCAAAGAGAGGATGCCGGCTTAACCAGTGCTGTAAAGTTTGACATAATTATTTTTCTGCCTGCATCCGCGCAGCTTCAAGTGTGTTTTTCATCAACATGGCAATTGTCATCGGGCCGACTCCTCCCGGCACCGGCGTAATGAACGCCGCCTTGGGTGCAACCGTTTCAAAATCCACATCGCCGCAAAGCTTTCCGTCCGCCATGCGGTTTATGCCAACGTCGATCACCGTTGCGCCTTCCTTAACCATATCTGCCGTTACAAAGTGCGGCCTGCCGACCGCAGCGACAATTATGTCCGCCGTGCGCACTATCCCGGCAAGATTTTCGGTTTTTGAGTGACAGATTGTTACAGTTGCGTTTGCAGCCAGCAAAAGCAGTGCAACCGGCTTGCCGACGATGTTGCTCCGCCCGATTACAACGCAGTGCTTGCCCGCAACCTCAATCTTTTCATGCCGCAGCAGCTCAAGGATTCCGGCGGGTGTGCAGGACAGCAGTGTGCCCGACCCGACAAACATTTTTCCCACCGTTTGCGGGTGAAATGCGTCAACATCCTTTGCGGGTGAGATTGATTCAATAATTTTACTTTCATTTATATGCGGCGGCAAAGGAAGCTGGCAGAGAATGCCGCTCACGGCGGAATCTGCGTTGAGAGTTTCAACAAGCTCCAGCAGTTCCCGCTCGGTTGTATCGCCCGAGAGAGCGTATTCTCTCGAAAGAATGCCGATTTTTGCGCACGCCTTTGCCTTGTTGTTGACATACACCCGTGAGGCGGGATTGTCCCCGACAATGATGACCGCAAGGCACGGCTCAATTCCGCGCTCGCGGAGAGTCTGCACCTGCGCTTTCATGCCCTCAAGCATTTCTGCCGAAACGGCTTTTCCGTCAATCAACTTTCCCATTTATTATCCTCACTTTGATTTATAAAATATAAACCCATAATACATGTTATTTTACTCCAAAAACCGTCTGCTGTCAATTTCCGCGGACACATTGAAAAAAAATTTTGAAAAGTGCTTGACAAGGAGAAAATCGTATGGTATAGTGTCAATAATGATAACGATTATTGTTATTGATTTTAGGAGGTGACACAATGCAGACCGTTAAACATTCCCACCAACGGGACGCAATTATTGCAAATCTCCGTTCAAGATATGACCATCCGAGCGCCGACGAGCTTTACGGCGACCTCAAGCGGGAACTTCCGGCACTCAGCCTTGCAACACTTTACCGCAATCTTGCCCTTCTCGAGCAGAGAGGCGAAATTCTCCGCCTGACATGCCCGAGCGCCGACAGATTTGACGGCAACCCCAAGCCGCACTATCACCTGCTGTGCGAAAGCTGTTCGAGGCTTTTTGACCTGGAGCTTGCACACTTTGATGAGCTTGATGAAATTGCCGACGCCGCCTTCCCCGGTGAGGTTCACTCACACATTCTGACCTTTGTCGGAATCTGCCAATCGTGCAAAGATAAATAAAATAAATTAACAATCAGAAAGGAAAAATCACTATGAAAAAGTTTGTTTGCCCCGTTTGCGGTTATGTTCATGTCGGAGACACTCCCCCCGAGTTCTGCCCCGTCTGCAAGGTTCCCGGTTCAAGGTTCACGGAAATGGCAGAGGAAAAGGTCTGGGCGGACGAGCACCGTGTCGGCGTTGCCGCTGACGTTGAGGACGATATCAAGGACGCTTTGCGCGCAAACTTCACCGGCGAATGCACTGAGGTCGGGATGTACCTTGCAATGAGCCGCGCGGCTGACCGTGAGGGTTATCCCGAGGTTGCCGAGGCTTACAAGAGAATCGCCTTTGAGGAGGCGGAGCATGCCGCAAAGTTTGCGGAGCTGCTCGGTGAAAGCGTGAGCGCGAGCACGAAGGAAAATCTCAGCGTACGCGTTGAGGCGGAATTCGGCGCAACAGAGGGCAAGCTCACACTTGCAAAGCTTGCCAAACAGCGCAATTACGATGCGATTCACGACACCGTGCATGAGATGTGCAAGGACGAAGCGCGCCACGGCAAGGCATTTGAGGGACTGCTGAACAGGTATTTTAAATAAGAGTTAATTTTCGGTTGAATTGCACCGCCGCCGGCATAAGTTCTGTCGGCGGCGGTGTTGGTTTTGTTATATGCAGGTTCTCAGGCTAAGAATATAACCATATTTGATTGCAGGCATATTTTCGTTTTACGCCCGTCGGCCCGTTTATAGCCCGTCGGCTTTGGGGTATGAAAAAGCACCCTGCATTTCTGCAAGGTGCTGAATCAATAATGGATTATCCTTTGTGCTACTGCTTTTTAACCTGCATCACATCATACTCCGGGCTGTCCGGGTTTCTTTCATAATGTGGACAAATATACTCTTTCGCAAATAAATAATCTCTCGGCACTTCCCCGAGAATATCACAATCATCCATCCTCATTTCTCTGAAAACCCTGTGTATGCAAGATTTGCACATTATTACTCCGGTGATTCTGGCGGGAAAAGGGGCTTCGAGATGGCTTGTTGCTTGCTCAAATTCTTTAATCAGTTCACGTCTTTCTTCTTCACTGAGACCCTCAAACACTCATCTCGCCTCCACAACAATTATGTATTTCCCTTTGAATATTTGTGCTTCTATTATAGCATATTCTTGATTGTTTTGCAATAGCACTTCATACTCGTTTTTGAAACCGTGGGCTTTATTATATGATATTTCCTCAATATATGCGGCTCCGGGCATATCTCGTGGCTTAATAATAACCATCTGCACATCTTTGTCTTGATTTGAAATATATGAGGCATTTTTAATAATGCAGGATGAACTGAAGCCATCATAACTTATTATTCGTCCTTTCCATTCAGATAGCTTTTTCGGCAAAGCCTCAAAGCCATCCAAGCGTTCCGAACGTCTCCCGCCACGCTCGGGAGTGAATTGATAAAAACAAACTCAGAAAAAACGGTTGACCGACGTGCAAAATCGGCTTAAATGAGTGCAAGCAATTCAAAGCGAAAACCGACAGGGCACTTGTCCGGAAGGTTATGTGTTCGCAGCCTGCAGCTTTTGCTCAAGCCGTTCCTTTGCGGAGTCATACTGTGCCGTAATCAAATCATAATGACTGTAGTTTTCCTGCTGAAGCATCAGCCTTTTCGCGTCAAGGTAAGGCTTTGCTGAGCGGTTATATATTGTGTTTTGCCGCGTTGCCCTTTTGATTTCGCTCTTAATGCTGTTCTTCTGCCTGCCGAGGAAGGCAAGCTCGCTCTTAAGCTCAGCGACCGCGGCGCGGTCACCCTCCTCCTTTTTCCGCTTCATATTTTGCAGCGCGGTATAAATTGCACGCTCGTTTTCGTCCTCCGCCGCAAACAGCTTTTCAAAAACGGCTGAGTCAAATTCATCAATACCCTCGGGGTAATATTTTTTTGCCGTTCTTTGCGCTGTTATGATTTTGCGCGCTTCACTTACAGCCGCGTTCCGTTTCGCTTTCTCGTCGGGTGTCGATTTCGGCAGCTGCTTTGCCTGCTTGACTGTGGTTGTTTCGAGCTGATACAGATTCTTCAGACCGTTTTCAACAATCCGGCGGGCGTTTTCAATTTCCGCAACACCCTCCGGGGTGCCGAACCGATTCAGCTCGCCGAGCACAGCCTTCGCAATTTCAATTTTTTCGTTTTCGCTCCGCTGCCGTTTCAGCTCTGCCTTTGAGCTTTTCACCGCGGCCTTGTCCCCGCTTTTCTTCGCAGCTTTTATCCCTTCGTTTGAAAGCGCGGCCGGAGTTTTTTCCGCGAATTCCTTTGCTTCATTGATAATATCAACCGTTTCAATAAGATCTTTGTCAGTGAGCGTTCCGTTGCCGTAATCCTCAAAAAACGCGCGGATTCTGAGCACCGTCACAATTGCGCGCTGCTTTATTTCGGTGAGGTCATAGAAAAAGTAAGGAATAACATTCATCACCGCCCCGAAAACGGAGGCAATCACAAGCACGCTGCAGATTCTGACAAAATAGCCCTCGTCATACAGCACGTTATAGACATTGCTCCCGTCAAACCCGAGCGACAGCGCCACTGATTCGTTGAGCCCGGCGTTTTTGCTGAGCAGCGGCATGATAAAGCCGCCGGAAAGCGTTATCACATTGCCGATGAGCCCGACGGCTGCAAACATTCCGTCAATTCTCTCGCCTGTGATATACTGCTGATAATCGCGTATATCCGCGTTCAGGCTCGGATTCATAAGATGACCGAGCGAGGTGATGAACTGATTGACAAAGTTGCAGGCGAGCAGCAGCCAGATTATGCCGCCGGAGTCGGTCATGCGTACAATCGGCAGCATCAGAATAATAAAGGCTATGTTGAGCAGATTTGTGAAAATCAGTATTTTTCTCTTGCCGTATCTCCGGATGAAATACGGTGCAACTATGTTCGGCCAGAACGAGGCGTTGCCGGCAATTGCAACAATCAGCGAATACTGCCCCGCCGTGCACGCCGAACGGTAGTTATACATCCAGCCGAGAATGCTGTTGAACGAGCCTTCAAGAAAGCCAAGCCAGCCTGCCAGAGAGATTATCCAGAAATATTTGTTGCGGGCGACTGCGCGGAAAGCATCGGCAAATTTAATCTGAACAAAATGTGTTTTTGCCTGAACGATTTTTTCCTCGGTGTTGACATAAACAATCACGGAAATCAGGAAGCCCGCGACAAGCATGGGAGGGTAAAGCACCCTATATACACGCAGGTTATAAAGCGTGTTGTCGCCGGTGATAATACGCGCGGCAATCGGAAGAAAAATGTTTGCGATTGAAGGGGAAAGGTTTTCGATGATTGCTTTGATTGAGCACACGTCGGAGCGTTCAAGCGTGTTCGGCGACAAAACGTTTATCAGGCTGTCGTATGCGTCGTTCATGAAGTTGAAGAAGAACTGAAATCCGACGTTGAAGAGGAGAACGGTAACGCATTTTGTCATCAGCGTCATGCCCTCATAAGGCATACTGATAAAACCGATTCCAAGCAAAACCGTGGGGATGCCCATGCTGATGATGTACGGGCGGTATTTGCCTTTCATGCTGCGCGTGTTGTCAATCATTTTTGCCCTGAGCGCCGTGAGAGGAAAACCCGAAAGAACACCGAGCAGATAAATAACATACATCGGTGTCGGCCCGATGCCTATTGTGTTGCCGATGAGCGTGTTTCCGCTGGACAGAATCATGTTGTTGACGCAGTAAACAATGAATTTGACACCTATGCCTCCGACGGAAAGCGAGAGAATCTCCTTGTAGCTCATATAGCGGCCTTGCGGCGGCGTTTTCCAATACTTTTTTGCTGACAAGATGAGGGATTTTGCTTTTTCTTTCAGATTCAAACCAAAGCCTCCGTTCAGAATATTACGGTACTGACTGATTTTGCAGGTATCGCAATATCGGATGCATCTGCAATCATTTCTTTTTGAAGGTCATGCGTTTCATCTGTCAGAAAACGCACAACACCTTTTGAGGCAGGGATGTCAATCAATGCGCTTTTTGCCTCGTTTTCGGGATTGACAATAATAATCACCGTTTCGCCGCAGTTGTCAAAAGCCAGGGTGTACACCCCTTTGTCATCGCTCTCGCAGCCGATTCGCGTTGCGCCGCGTTTGATGAACTTTGAAAAGTTGCCTGTCACATAAAGGCGTTTTGTCGTTTCAAAGCTTTTTTCGTCAAGATTTATGTATATCAGGCCGTCACAATAGTCAACCTCCGACACGGCAATCCAATGCTGCCAGGAGGTGACGCCGAGAATCGAAATATCCTCGCACATGGTCTTTGCCGTCACAAGTGCGGAATCCATGCCCCTGTCGCGTCCGCCCTTCATATGAGTCCACTCGCTCATTCTGATGGGCACGCCGGGATATTTTCTGTCCATATATCGGCGAAACCGCCTGAGATACGCAGTGCGGTTGTTGACAAAAGGCAGCGGTGTCGGCAGGCAGTAAGAATGGATGTCAACTCCGTCCAGCCGCTCTCTCACTCTTTTGCTGCGCAGCAGACACCGTGTATAGGATTTATTGAACCAGCGTATATCTCCGTTTTCGGCTCCGGAAAGCCTGAGCCCGGAGAGTGAATCATACTTATCGAGTTCGTCGCAAAAAATGCGGAAAACCCTTTCAACGCTGCGCGGTCTGTAATGGCAGCCCTCCTGTCCGCCTGTCCATTTCCAAAGCGGCTCGTTAACCGGCGAAAGATATTTTACCGGAACACCTTCCCTGACAAAATGCTCCGTCACATCCAGACAGTATTTTGCAAAAGCGCGATAATTCCTGCGGCTGAGGTTTTCGGAAAACGGTCTGTTTTTGCTCGTGTGCGCCATGCCGTTCTTTGTGAAGCGTTCCGGCGGAGAATTGATGAAAAAAACAACCTCATCCGCCCCACAGCACACCGCCCGGTTCATTATATAGACAGCGTTTTCGTCACGGCTCCAGTCGTAGTCGGAATCCGTGTCAAAGCTTTGCGCGCGACGCTGTTCAAGCCCGAAATCGCCCATGCCCGACTGCGCCGAGCCGCCGCCCAGATTATAGCGGTATATGCTCAGCCCTATTCCGTCCTCTTTGCTGTAAAGCAGCTGCAAAATGCGATCCCGCACAGGCAGATTGCTCTTCGGGTCTGCGTGCTCCCATCCTCCGACAATCTGCGCCCACCATGCGCCGCTTGCGCCGAAGCCCTCAAAGCGTTGGCAGCGTTTGTCTGCATCAATACGGATTTTCATTTTTTGCCTCCGGTCTGTTCGGGATATATCAAGAAAAATACCGAATTGACAAGAACCGCACTGCGGAAAGAACAAGGCAAAACGCTTTTCACGGAATTTTGTTGTTGCTTTCACGCACGGCTTTTGCCGATTCAGCTTTTCTGCAATTTTTCAAAAAACCTCTCTGCCGCGGCTCTGACTCTGCCGTCGCTGTGGTTGAGTGCCGCTTTGACCTGCTGCGAATATTTTTCGGGAGTGTCCGAGTTTGTCATCGCATTGATAACAAGAGCAAGCAGCCTTGCCGGACGCAGATAATTGCCCCCGAGCATCTCACGGTAAGGCTCAAGCGCCTTCTTGCCGTCCATGCACGCGTTGAAAATGCTTTCTAAGCCGAGCATACTTTCCCGGCTTTCATCAGGGAGGTTCACGGGAAGCCTCCGGTTCAGCGGACAGACGCTCTGGCAAACATCGCAGCCCATAACACGGTTGCCCATTGCCGCAGCAACACTTTCGTCCTCAATGAAGCCGGAATTCTGATGGTTTCGCAGGCAGCGGGTATAATCAAACGTGCTTCCGATTGCACCGTTGGGGCAGCTTTTTTCACACAGTCCGCATTTTGAGCAAAAATCCGCGAGCACAGGGTCAAGAGGGCTGCTGCCGCAGCCTCCGTCAAACTCAATTGCCTCAAGAGCCATACGCGTGCCGAACTTTTCGTTTGCAATCAGCGTGCTTTTCAGAGCAATGCCGAGGCCGGCGTTTGCGGCAAGAAGCTTATACGGTATTGTAACCTCCGCCGTCGTCACACCCTCGTCCTCCAGCAGCTCCGCAAGCCTTTTTCGCAGATGGTATGCACGGTTTGAGGCGGTGTAATAGCCGTCAATAAAAGCCATATCCCCGCTGTCAATTTTCAGCTGCTCATACGGCAGGGCGAAAATCAAGCGGCTGACATCGCCGTAATTCACACAGCGCCACTCCGCTCCGGAAGCATCCATGAACAGTTTGATTTTATTGAAATCCATTTCAAAACCCTCTTGATATGACGTTTCGGATGTGCTAATATAAGATATCCGAAAATCTATGATTCACCAACAGTTTTAAGGAGAGTGTCCGAATGACAAAACGTGATGATTATATTTCATGGGACGAATATTTTATGGGCATAGCTCTGCTTTCCGCAAAGCGCAGCAAGGACCCGAACACGCAGGTCGGCGCGTGCATTGTCAGCGACAGCAACAAAATTATGTCCGTGGGCTACAACGGCTTTCCGATCGGCTGCTCGGACGATGAGTTTCCGTGGGAGCGGAGCGGTGAGGATTACGACACAAAATATCCCTATGTCTGCCACGCCGAGCTGAACGCGATTCTGAACAATGCCGGAGGAAACCTCGTCGGGTGCAGAATATATGTCGCGCTGTTCCCCTGCAACGAATGTGCAAAGGCAATCATTCAGTGCGGAATCAAGGAAGTTGTTTATCTTTCGGACAAATACGCAGACACCTGGAACAACCGCGCTTCAAAAAGAATGTTCACAGCTGCCGGAGTGTGTCAGCGCAAAATCAATCTCCGCAACGGAGAAATTCTGCTGAGCTTTGATGAAAGCAAAATCTGATTGGAGAAGTCGCCTTGCTGGAAAAACGTAACTACAAACTGAACCGCCGCTTCGGTATGCCGGACGCCATGCTCAACGGACAGGCTGTTATCGAAACACGGCATATGCGTTTCGGGCTTGCGTCAATGGCACGAGTGGGAAGCGGTGCCGTGGCAATTTACAATTTGCTGCTGCTGCTCGGAAAGGCGGAGGACTTTGCCAAAACCGCCGCCGAGGTTTACCGCTCGTCTGCCTGCTTATTCGGCTTGCTCGGCGTGAGGCCTTCAAGACTGTCACGTTTTTTTGAGTCTCACTATATTCCCGTGCGGCGCGCGGAAAGCTATTTCCAGTTCACCGAAAAAATGACGGAATGCAGATACTGTGTGCTGTGCAGCAGAACCGGACGAAGCATTTTTTCGCCGGTACGCGTCGTAACTGTTGAAAACCGCAACGGCGAATACAGGGTTTACAACCGCTTTGATTCCCGCCGCTGTGTTTACAGCTTCCGCACCCCCGCGGAAATCTGCGGAGACAAAAACTTCATCCTCGCTTACATGGTTTTATAATACAACGTTGTTGTCTCCCGGTGCTCCGTCAATAAAAATACCCTCCAGGAAGCTGCCTAGAACAACCCCGAGCACCTGCGAGAGCGGAAAGAGCAGAACATTGACAAACGGTGCGCGAAGTGCTGCACGCAAGCCGGAAAACCCTCCGTTTGAGATGCTGTCTCCGAGGGCGCGGAACACAATGTCAAGAGCCTGCGCAACCGCCCTTCCGTTTTTCACCTGACTGATTGCGGCAGCCGTTTCGGGTGAATACTGCTCGTCGCCCGCGTAATGCTGTTTGTATGCCTCGGTGAGCACATCGCAAAGAGTCACGTTCCCGGAAAGCTTCATGTCAAGCAGCTCGTCTATTACCTGTGTCATCAGTGGAACGAAAAACGCGAACACGCTGTCATAGCTGAAGCGGTCGGATTCCAAAGCCCCCGCAACTGCCTCCGACGCGTCGAATATTCCGCGATTGCGCATGATTGTGCGCACGCCGTCGGTATAATAAAGATTTTTGCAATAGCCCTGATAGTCCTCAATGCCTTCAACCTCGGGCAGGAGGACTGTTTTTATTTCCATTTTTTCCCCGAGTGAAATATTTCTCACCGGCGAGCCGTGCAAAAGCAGTCCGCCGGTGCAAATTTCATAAATTTCGTTGCCGCTGCGTGAAACCGCGCAGGCAATGTCGCTTGCATGTGAGTGCCCGGTGAAAATA
>CAZIMM010000011.1:0-12978 GCA_964540415.1 uncultured Eubacteriales bacterium | reverse complement strand
CGCGTCGGCAAGCTGCTTTGCGGTTTTTTCTCCGTCATCGAGGAAGTTGTTGCCCATGATAAGAGACTGCATGCCGTATTTTTCCACAAGGTCATAATGCATCATTGCAACGGGCGTATACCCGGCGGCGATGCAATCCGCAATCTGTTTTTTTACCCATGCAAGCCGTTCACCGTCAAGTCCCTTTTCCTTTGTGAAAAAGCCGTCATCAGTGTAATAAGACGCGTCAATTGCAATGAGGCGGACTTTGCCGAGCTGTGCGACATAAGAAAGGCTGTCCGCGGCGCGGGCAATGATGTCACTGCCCTCACCCATGCCGAAGCCGGCATAAATCTGCTCAAACTCGTCCTTTGAAGTGCCTGCGACCGGAACCTCTCTGTCGTTGACGTATTCCGTTCCTGCGTACACCGTTGTGCTGTTTTCGTCCTCCGCGACAAAGCTGACTGCCTTTGCGTCCTTGACCAGGGGGCAGATATCGTGGTTGCCGGGAATAACATAAACCTGCACCCCCCGTGCTTCAAGCTTTGCAAGCTTGGCGGCAACCTGCCTGTGAGCCTCTTTTTGACAGGAATGCGCAAGGTCGCCCGGGATAATAAGATATTCCGAGCCGGCGGCAACAGCCTGTTCAAGCGCCGCGTCGAGAATTTCGTCTGAATATGCCGCAAGCTTCAGGTCGTTGTCCATGTTCCTGCGATAGCAATAGCCCTTCTCACTGCCGACATATTCACGCGGCAGGAAGTGGACGTCGCTTATTACGCTGAACCGGGTTTCTTCATTTTCGGGTATTCCGGTTTCCGCACGGCACACTGCCGCACTGCCGAACACGACTGCAGCACAAAGCAAAAGGGATATCAGTCTTTTCATTTTTTGACCCCCGGATTTTAAAAAAATAAATAAAAGCCGAAGCCGTCGGAACCCGCCGGCTTACAGCTTAATATACTTTGCTTATTCCCTGTTTCAATCCGATTACCGTCCGACGGTTACTTTGACCTGACCGGAGATAAATATTGCATCAACATTGACCCCGCTCTTGCTTTTCCCCGAATAGGACATCTCACCGTTGTCGGCTTCCTCAAGCTTGCCTTTACCCTCGGTGAAATACTCATCTGCAAGCAGTGAGACGTATTCTCTGAACTGCTCCGGCTCAACATCAACCGTTCTGAAAGTGCCCTCCTCAAAATATGAAAAGTCGAACACAAGAAGTCTGCCGTAAGTAAATTCGGGAAGAACGTTTGAAATGTACTCCCAGTCGCCCGTTACCTCGCTGTAGTCCTCAGCTTTTATTGTTCTGTCATCCTCAAACTCAACGGGAGCTGTTACGGTTGTGACCTCCTGCGTTGTTGTCACGTCCTCCTCATCCTTGCCCTTGCAAGCGGCAAAGGTCAGGACAACAAGCAGTGCCAGGAGCACGGCGAGTGTTTTGGTTTTTTTCATGTGAATTCTCCTCTCACTTTCAATGTTCATTGACAGGAATTATCCGCAGACGTATGACCGTTTACCCGCAAAAATCTCTGTTTATCTGTTCCCTCAGCTCGTCAACCGAGCCGAATTTCTTTTCCTCGCGCAGATAGCGCAGCAGCTCAACCTCAATATCCCTGCCGTAAAGATTTCCGGAAAAGCCTCCGATACACGTTTCGCTGCGCAGGTCGCTTCCGTTGAAGGATGGGCGCATGCCGATGTTTGTAACCGACGGATGCCACTTCCCGGCAACAAGGGTCTGCGAGGCGTAAACCCCGGATTTCGGCACAATGAAGCCGTTCGGAAAATACTGATTGATTGTCGGAAAGCCGATGAGTCTGCCACGTCTGTCTCCGCTGACAACCTTCAGGCAATAGCCGAAATATCTGCCGAGCATCGCGGCAGCCTTTTGCATCTCACCGCTTTGCAGAGCGTTTCGGATTCTCGTTGAGCTTATCGGCTCGCCCTCAAAATCAACATGGGGCACAGCCGCAAAGCGCAGGGAGTTTTTTTCACAGAGCTTGCCGAGAAGCTCCGCATCCCCTTCTGCATTCTTACCGAAGCGGTAGTTAAACCCGCAGGCAACAGCCGCACAGCAAAGCTCATCCTTAAGATAATCCGCCACAAAGCTCTCCGGCGACATATCGCGTATCAGTTCAAACGGAACGCGAATCAGCTCGCCCTGCTCTCTGAGGATCCGTTCCTTGACACTTGTGCAGAAAAGCTCCGGCGGAGCTTCACCGCTGATAGACTCACACGGGTGGGGTTCTATGAGCAGAATGCACACAGGCAAATCGTCGGAAGCAATTTCTCTTGCTTTTTTGAGCACGGCGAGATGGCCGAGATGCATTCCGTCAAAATTTCCGAGAGCGACTGTTATCCGCTGTTCGGTTATGCTCATTGCTCCACGCTCCCTTCGGTGCCGGCAGGCAAAACTCTTGCACACACCAACGCGTTTTTTTCAGAGCACTTGCTTGCAAGTCCGAGAAAGTCTCCCTGAGGCGACAGTATGCGGATATATTTATCGTCCCCGACCCTGCCGACTCTGTCAAGCGACAGCTCACCGCCGTTGGAAAACCGCTTTTGCTGTGCCTGTGTTACGGGCAAGCCGGGATAGCATTCAAAAATTCCGTTGAGTGTTTTTATTGTGCCGCGTTCCCCGCCGCACTTGCAGATTTCGCTCAGAGTTTCAAGCGTCAGCGCATTTTCAATCACAAATCCGTTTGCCTTTGTTCTCCTCAGTGCGGACAGCACTGCGCCGCAGCCGAGTCTCTCGCCGATTTCTGCTGCAAGAGAACGGATATATGTTCCGGATGAGCATTCAACGTCAATTGTATATTCACCCGTCTGTTCATCAGCGCAGACAAGCGCAATGGAACGGACGGTGACTTTTCTTTTTTCGCGTTCGACCTCAATTCCCTTTCTTGCAAGGTCATAAAGTCTTTCGCCGTTCACCTTAATTGCCGAATACATCGGAGGAAGCTGCTCCAGCTCGCCGCAAAAGCAGGGAAGAACAGCTTCAAAATCAGCCTTATTTGTTCTGACCTCGCGGCGGCACAGGATATTCCCGTCGGTGTCAAGTGTGTCTGTTGTCACGCCCAGGCGGACAACCGCCCTGTAAGCCTTGTCGTGCGAGGGCAAAAAATCAATGAAACGGGTTGCCGCACCGAGCATAACAGGCAAAACACCTGTTGCCATCGGGTCAAGCGTTCCGGTGTGGCCCGCCTTCTTTTCAGAAAGCAGACGCCGCACACGGCTGACAGCCGAAAAAGATGTCATGCCGGACGGCTTGTCGAGCAAGAGCATCCCGGTCATATCACCGCACCTATGTTCCTGATAAGCTCTTCTTTTGCCTGCTCCATTGTGCCGAACAGCTGACAGCCTGCCGCGTTTGCGTGGCCGCCGCCGCCCATTTTCGCACACAGTGCCGCGGCGTTGACCGGGCTGTGAGTGCGCACGGAAGCCTTGAAGCTGCCGTCGAGCTTTTCCCTGAGCATAACTCCGATGAGCACACCCTCAATCTGGCGCGGCAGTGCCGCCAAAGCATCGCATTCACTCTCGTCAGAGCCGCTTTTTTTGAACATTTCCTGCGTTACATAAATAACGACGCACTTGCCGTCATAAAAGAATTCCATGCTCTCGATTGCAAGCTTTTCAAGCACTGCATAGCTCTTTGTTTTTGTTTCAAACATCAGAACGTTGATTTTCACCACGTCCGCCCCAAGTTCCATGAGCCGGGCCGCCATTTTGTGCGTTCCGGAGGTGACGTTGGAATAGCGGAAGCAGCCGGTGTCGGTTGAAATGCCGGTATAGAGGCAGTCCGCCATATGCTGTGTTATTTCAACATTGAGCTTTTCGGCAAGCGTAAAGATTATTTCCGCCGTTGCCGCCGCATTAGGGTCAAGCAGAGTCTGAGCGGCAAACAGCTTGTTTGAGCCGTGATGGTCAATGCAAAGGTCCACACGCCCCTCATACTTTGCTTTGATTTCCGCTCCCATGAGGCTTGTGTCCGCAATGTCCACGGCAATGACGCATTTTTCCTCGAACTCATCGTTATCAACCGTAAGATAAGAAAACTTGCCGGGAATACTGTCGTTGCAAATTACATTTGCTTTTTTGCCCAGCGCACGCAGAATGAGGCACAATGCAAAGCCGGAGCCGAGAGTGTCACCGTCCGGATGCGCGTGAGCGATGACGGTATAACCGTCGTTTTCGGTCAAAAACGATACCGCACGATCTATGTCGATAAGCATTCTATTACCTTGCTTTCACTGAGTTTCCGTTTCGTCGTTATTGAGGTCCTCAATAATTCTGACAATTTCCATTCCGTGCTCAACCGAATTGTCGGCAATGAACTTCAATTCGGGAGCCTTGCGCAGATGCAGACGCTGCCCGACCTCGCGGCGGATGAAGCCGCCGGCGTTCTGCAGCCCCTTGACGGCAAGCTTCGCGGTGTCCAGCCCCTCCATGGCGCTGACATAGACCTTTGCAAACGACGCGTCAGAGCTGACCTCAACCCTGACAACCGTGAGCATACCTTTGACCCGCGGGTCTTTGATGTCCTCACGCATAATTGCGATTATTTCCCGCTTGATATCCTCGGCGACCCTGTCAATTCTATATCCCGCCATAACCTGCGACAAATCCTTTCCGCGCGTGTTTTCCGCGCAACGGAGGGAAATCAATCCCTGTATTCTTCAATTATGAATGCCTCAAAAATATCTCCGAGCTTGACATCGCCGAACTTGTTGAGCACGATACCGCACTCATAGCCCTGAGCGACCTCCTTGACATCGTCCTTGAATCTCTTGAGAGACGAAATTTCGTCCTCGGTTACGACAATGCCGTCGCGCACCACACGGATTTTTGAGGAGCGTGTAACCTTGCCGTCAAGCACATAGCAGCCTGCCACGTTGCCGATGGACGAGATTGTGATGACGTTTCTGACCTCAATCCTGCCCTGCTGAACCTCGCGGAACTTCGGAGCAAGCATTCCCTTGATTGCAGCCTGAATTTCTTCGATGCAATCGTAAATTATACGGTACATTCTCATTTCAACGCCGTCGCGCTCGGCATTCTGCTGTGCCACGGGGTCGGGACGGACATTGAAGCCGATGATGATTGCATTTGAAGCGTTTGCGAGCATAACGTCGCTCTCGCTCACAGCGCCCACACCGTTGTGGATGACGCTGACACGCACCTCATCGTTCGACAGCTTTTCAAGACTCTGCTTGACAGCCTCCGCGGAGCCCTGAACGTCCGCCTTGACAATGATGTTCAGATCCTTAAGCTCGCCTGCCTGAAGTGAGGAGAAAAGATTGTCCAGCGTTACCTTTTCAACGCTCTTGAACTGCTCCTCTTTTTGCTTGTGCTTTCTCTGCTCAACAAGCTCTCTTGCAAGCCGCTCGTCCGAAACGGCGTCAAAAACATCACCTGCCTGCGGAGTCTCGTCAAGTCCCATAATCTCCACCGGAACTGCGGGACCTGCGCTCTCAACTGCTTCTCCGTGCTCGTCAACCATTGCTCTGATTCTGCCGACCGACGTGCCTGCAACGATGATGTCGCCGGCATTGAGCGTGCCGTTCTGAACAAGAAGGGTTGCTATCGGACCGCGACCCTTGTCGAGCCTTGCCTCAATGACTATGCCCTTTGCCGCACGGTTCGGGTTTGCCTTGAGCTCCTTCATTTCCGCGACGAGCAGTATGCTTTCCAGCAGCTTGTCGAGGTTCATCTGAGTTACAGCCGAAACCGGCACACAGATGACGTCTCCGCCCCATTCCTCGGGGATAAGCTCATACTCGGTGAGCTGCTGCATGATTTTGTCGGGTGATGCATCCGGCTTATCCATCTTGTTGATTGCGACAATAATGCTCACGCCCGCCGCCTTCGCATGGTTGATTGCCTCAACCGTCTGCGGCATGATACCGTCGTCCGCAGCGACAACAAGCACTGCGATATCCGTTGCCTGCGCGCCCCTTGCTCTCATGGAGGTGAACGCGGCGTGGCCGGGGGTGTCAAGGAAAGTGATTTTTTCGCCGTTGATGTCAACTCTGTAAGCGCCGATATGCTGTGTGATTCCGCCCGCTTCCGTTGAGGTGACGGAGGTGTTTCTGATGGCATCGAGAAGAGATGTCTTGCCGTGGTCAACGTGACCCATTACCACAACAACCGGGCTTCTGGGGACAAGATTGTCGTCCTCATCGTCCGACGCATCAATGATTCTGTCTTCAATTGTGACAACAACCTGCTTTTTGACCTTTGCTCCGAGCTCCGTTGCGACGATTTCCGCTGTATCAAAATCAATGACCTCGTTGACACTTGCCATAACGCCGAGGCTGAACAGCTTTTTTATGACCTCGGCGGCAGTCATCTTGAGCAGTGCGGCAAGCTCGCCGACAGTCAGCTCCTCCGGGACGGTGATGACAAGCTGCTTCTTCGCCCTCTCCGCAGCAATCCTCTTGAGCCTTTCCGCCTCGCTCTCTCTGCGCGGGGTGCGCATTCCCTGCCTGCGGTACTGCTGGGATTTCTGCTTGAGCTTCTGCTTTGAAACATTGTTGTCGCTGCGCGCGGTTTTGTTCGCGGGAGCAATGTTTTCATAGCGCTCGTTGTATTTGTCGAGCTCAACGTTGCTCTGCCTTGTGTCAACCGTGCGCTTTTCGCCCTTTGTGCGTGCCTGAAGGGGGCCTGTTTTGATTTCCTTCTCCTTCTTGGGCATCGGAGCGGGTGCCGGCTTCTTTTCTGCGGGCTTTGCCTCGCCGGGCTTCTTCGCTTCCGGCTTTTTGCCTGCTTCGGCCTTCACCTGCGCTGGTTTTGCCGCCTGCGGCTTTGCTGCCGGAATTTCTGCCGGCGCGGCTGCCTGAGGCTCGGGCTTTTGCTGCATGGTTGCAAAGTAATCATCGAAGCTGTCAACCATGTTCTGCTGCGACAATGTTTCAAAAACAATGTCCAGCTCCCTGTCCTCAAGTGCCGTCATATGATTTTTCTGGTCGTCAAAATATTCGGCGAGCATATCGAGCACAACCTTGCTCTGCTTTCCGAAATCCTTTGCAACCTCGTGGATTCTGTATTTTACTGCTGGCATAGTGTCACTCCCATTATGAGTTTTGTGTATCTCCGCTGCCCGTCAGTTGTGCGAGCAGAATATCGTATATCTCCGCTTCAATTGTGCATTCAAACGCACGTTCGAGCCGCTTTGCTTTTTTTGCGGCAGCGAGACAGGAGGAATTTTTGCAAATGTAAGCTCCTCTGCCGTTACTTTTCCCCGAAAGGTCAACCGAAATGTCCCCCTGAGCGTTTTTTACAATTCGCACGAGCTCTTTTTTCGGTTTCATCTCGCCGCAGCCGACGCATTTGCGAAGCGGAATCTTTTTTGCGGTTGGCATAAGCATCTATCTCCAAAATCAAACATTTTCCGGAATCTCGAAGAATCCGCTTTCGGGCTTGATGTCGATTTTCCAGCCGGTGAGCCTTGCGGCAAGGCGGACGTTCTGCCCCTTGTTGCCGATTGCCAGAGACAGCTGATTGTCAGGCACGGTGACTCCGCAGGAATTCGGCTGATCCTCAAGCACCTCAACGCTGACAACCTCCGCGGGCTTGAGAGCCTCGGCAATGAACTGCGCCGGGTCGTCGCTGTACTTGACTATGTCGATTTTCTCGCCGCCGAGCATATCCACAACCTTGTTCACGCGCGCGCCCCTTGCACCGATGCAGGAGCCGACAGCGTCAACGTTTTCGTCCGCACTGAAAACGGCAATCTTTGTTCTGGAGCCCGCTTCTCTCGAAACCGCCTTGATTTCAACCGTACCGTCGTAAATCTCGGGGACCTCCTCCTCAAACAGGCGGCGTACAAGTCCGGGATGCGTTCTGGAAATCATAATTCTCAGGCCGCTTTTGTCGCCCTCACGGATTTCGACGACGTAAACCTTCACAAGGTCGCCCGTGTGGAGAGTCTCTCCCGGAATCTGCTCGGTTTTCGGCAAAACAGCCTCGCCCCTGCCGATTTCGACTGTTGCGTTGCCTGTTGCGGCATCCACATTGAGAACCTTCGCCGTGACGATTTCCTGCTGACGGCTCTGCAGCTCCTGCTTGAGCTGACTGCGCTCAACCTCGCGGATGCCCTGACGGATGATATTCTTTGTTGTTGAAGCTGCGATACGGCTGAATTTGCTTGTTTCAAGGGGTACTTCAATAATATCCCCGGGTTTTGCGGTTTCTTTGTATCTGACCGCCTCATCCACAAGCACATCCGTTACAGGGTCTGCTATTTCGGACACAACATTCTTGCGCACGAACACGTTCATTGTGCCGTTGTTAAAGTCAATTTCGCAAAAGCCGATGTCCTTGCCTCTGTTTTCGCCCTTGATTGCGGCGACTATCGCAGCCTGTATTCTCTCGCAAAGCAGCTCTGCCGGAATACCCTTTTCCTTTTCAAGCATTTTCACTGCCGCGAAAAATTCAGCGTTGTTCATTTTTTCCATCAAACCTTTCTGTGATGTTTTCTTCTTCCGTATTTTCAACTTCCGTTTCGCTCCCGTCGTCAATGAGCCTGACCCACGACGTCTCCCTGAGCGTTATGCACATGCCCGCCTCGTCCCCGGTTTTCAGCGTAAAGCTGCCCTGATCAAAGTCCCCGAGAACACCGGTGAATTCGCGTACACCGTCGAGCGGGCGTATAAGCCTGACCTTAACGCTTCTGCCGAGCATGGCATCAAAATGTTCCTGCCTTGTCAGCTCGCGTTCTATTCCCGGAGAGGACACCTCGAGGCAATAGCTCTGTTCAATCGGGTCCGCATCGTCAAGCGGCTTGTCGAGAGCGTGGCTCATGTCGACGCAGTCGTCGATTCCGACTCCGCCCGGCTTGTCGATAAAAACTCGCAAATACCATGACGCACCCTCTTTGACGAAGCGCACATCCCACAGAATCAATCCGAGACTGTGCGCTATCGGCTCGGCTATGCTCCAAACTGCGGCGACCGTGTTGCCGCCCTTGCCCTTGCCTGCCATAAACACCTCCGGTAAATCAAAAGAGCGGGTCACCCCACTCTTTCATAGTCAACATCTTTCGTACAATTGTATATTTTACCACAATGTTTTGACGATTGCAAGCGAATTCATAAAAAATATTTGAAAAAATATAAATTGTTTATAAAATTATTTTATTCTATATGATATTCCGTTCTGCTCTGCATATTCCTGAGCCGCCGAGCCCTCCGAACAGATTATCGTAAATCCTTCGGCAGGAGCATACTGCCCTCCGGAGACGGCGAAGCCGACGGCATGCTCTCCGATTTTTTTGACGCTGTCCGGAATGCTGAGCTCGGAAAGCAAAGTGCAGTCCAGAAAAGCTCCGTCGCCGATTGCGGTTACGGAGGAAGATATTTTGACGCTTTTGAGCGATGCGCTGTCCGCAAACGCTCCGCTTCTTATCAGCTGCGTGTCATCCGGTATACTGTATTCCGCCGAATCCTTTGCCGCGGGGTAACGAATCAGCTCCTTATGACCCGAAGTGAACAGGACATCGTCCTTTGACGCAAACGACACATTGCCGGTTGCAATTCCGAAGCGCACCATTGAGGTGCAGCCGGCGAATGCGTTCTCACCGATTATTGAAACATTCATGGGAATGACAACATAAGACAGGTTTGAGCAGGCGTAAAATGCCTCGTCACCGATTTTTAAAAGGGCGCTCGGCAGTGCTATTCCGCTGACACTGCAGCCGTAAAGAGACCGATATGCCAGCTCTTTGACACCGATTTTCAGGGAGAGGAATGTTTCGGCATCAGTTCCGCCGACGTATCTGTAAAGCACATTTCCGACATAAACGGCACAGTCGCTTTTTGCTTTGAACCATGCAGTCGCGTCAAAGGCCTTTTTCCCGACGCTGTCAACGCCCTCGCAGCCCTCAAGCGTTTTCAGCCTTCCGCAAAGATAAAAAGCCTCCTCGCCGATTTCCTCAACGCTCTCTGAAACGTCCGCTTTTTCAAGCGCCGGGCAGGCTCTGAACGCGCCCTTGCCGATGTATGTGATGCCCGACGGTATCTCGACCGTCCTCAATTCGCCGTTGCCCTCAAAAGAGTTCTCGCCGATGCCCGTAACCGGCTTTCCGCCGAGCTTTCCGGGGATTTTTTCATCGCGCGAGTTGCCAGTGTATTCAACAATCACAACGCCGTCGTCCGTTATCTCATAGACATAGTCCCCCGAACGCAGACTGCCGTCTCCGCCCCTCTGGGCAAACACAGCCGCAATAACAGCGCAGGCGGCAACGCACACAACAGCGAATATTGCCGCAACTGTTATCCTTCTGCCGCGAGCCGATTCTTTTTCTTTCGGTTTTTTGCTCATAACTCTACTCCGGAAATACTGTATAATCTTTATTTATGGTTGCATTATACCATATAATGTGGTATAATGCAAGATAATAAATGTATTGGAGGGATTGCGTTGGCGCAGAGTGTCCTGAGTGTCGGCATCGACATCGGAACATCCACAACGCAACTCATTTTCAGCCGGCTTGAGCTTGAAAACACGGGAAGTTTCTTTTCCGTGCCGAAAATTGACATAACCGAAAAAAAGGTGATATACAAAAGCGCCGTTCACCTGACACCGCTGCTCGACGGCGCGGCTCTTGATGCTCACGGAATCCGGGACATCGTCGAGAGCGAATATTCAAAAGCGGGCTTTGTCCCCGGGGACACCGACACCGGCGCAGTAATTATCACAGGTGAAAGCGCACGCAAGGACAACGCGGCGGTTGTTCTTGAAGCATTGAGCAGCTTTGCCGGAGATTTTGTTGTTTCCACCGCAGGACCCGACCTCGAGAGCATCCTCGCCGGTAAGGGCAGCTCGGCACAGAGCTTTTCAAAGGAAAACTCCTGTGTCACCGTCAATTTCGACATCGGCGGCGGCACAACAAACATTGCCGCGTTCGACTGCGGAGAGACCGTTGCCTGCGGCTGTCTTGACATCGGCGGCAGACTGGTGAAAACCGACGGCAGCATGATTACATATGTTTCCCCGTCAGCCGAGGCTGTTTGCCGTGAATACTCAATCCCGGTTTTTGCCGGGCGCTCCGCGGATCTTTCCGCTCTGAAGGCTCTTTCCGAGCGCTTTGCCGCACTTATGGCGCAGGCGCTGGAAGACGAGAGAGAACCGCTTTATCAAAAAATCGTGACCCCCGGCAGCTCGCCGTTTGTTCTCGGCAAGCCCGTGCGGTATGTCTGCTTTTCCGGCGGAGTTGCGGACTGCATATACAAAACCGATTTTGACGACCTTGAGTTCGGCGACATCGGTGTGCTTCTGGGCAGAGCCGTGCGCTCTTGCCCTTTGACTTCTGACTACAGGCAGCTGATGCCGCAGGAAACAATCAGGGCAACGGTTGTCGGCGCCGGAACATACACAACGAGCGTTTCCGGCAGCACGATATCCTACACCCCGGGGCTGTTTCCGCTGAAAAACGTGCCGGTGTACAAGCTTTCTCAAAAGCTTGAGCAAAGCTGTCTTGACGGAGACTCTCAGGCGCTTGCGGACGGACTGAGATGGTTCACGGAGCAAAACGACACACGCCGTCTGCTCCTTGCAATGAAGGGCAGGCGAGACCCGTCCTACGGCCAGATTCTCACCCTTTCCCGGTGCATTGCGGACGCTGTTTCATCGGTTTACGCACCGGACGAGCCGCTGCTGCTGCTCGTTGAAAGCGACATGGCAAAGGCTTTGGGGCAGGCGCTGCGCCCGCTTCTCGGCGGCAGAGGGCTTGTGTGCATTGACAGTGTTTACGTTGAAAACAACAATTTCATCGACCTCGGGCATCCGATGATGGACGGACTTGTTATCCCCGTCGTCGTCAAAACCCTGATTTTCGGATAAAACGGAGGAAACAATGAGGCTAAAAACCGTGCTTTCCGGCAAAACCTTCGCTTTCGGCAGCATCAAGGAGGTGCTTGCGAAGGCGAACGAGCAAAAATCCGGCGACTCTCTTGCGGGAGTGTCTGCGGCTTCGGAGCTTGAACGCGTCGCGGCAAAGGAAGTTCTTTCCAACCTGCTGGTTTCAGACCTGCGGGAGAATCCCGTTGTGCCGTATGAGCAGGATGATGTGACACAGATTATACAGGATGACGTGAATGAGACGGTATACGCGAAATTCCGCAATTTCACAATCGGTGAACTGCGCGAATACATACTCTCGCGCGAGACGGACGAGCGTGATATCTGCCGTCTGTCCAACGGAATAACAAGCGAAGTTGTTGCCGGCGTCTGCAAGCTCATGACGAACCTTGACCTTGTTTATGCCTCGTCGAAAATCCGCGTTCCTGCCCACTGCAACACAACAATCGGTCTGCGCGGCACGCTTTCGACCCGCCTGCAGCCGAACCACACGACGGACGGCATCGAAGGCATCACCGCCTCCCTTTTTGAGGGCTTGAGCTACGGCTGCGGCGATGCGCTCATCGGGCTCAATCCCGTCAGCGACACAGTGTCGAGCCTCAGCGAGGTGCTCAAACGCTTTGATGAGGTTAAAAATAAATTCGAAATTCCCACACAGATTTGTGTGCTCGGCCACATCACAACGCAAATTGAGGCGGTGCGCAGAGGCGCTCCTGCCGACATGATTTTCCAGAGCATCGCGGGCAGCCAGAAAGGCAACGAGGCTTTCGGCTTCACAACCGAAACTGTGCTTGAGGCTCAGTCACTGCTCCGCCGCAGCGGAACGGGCACGGGTCCGAACGTGATGTATTTTGAAACCGGGCAGGGCTCGGAGCTTTCGAGCATGGCACATTTTGATGCCGACCAGGTGACAATGGAGGCGCGGTGCTACGGCTATGCAAAGCATTTTGCGCCGTTTATGGTGAACACGGTTGTCGGCTTCATCGGCCCGGAATATCTCTATGACAGCAGACAGGTTATCCGCGCCGGGCTGGAGGATCATTTTATGGGCAAGCTCACGGGCATACCCATGGGCTGTGACTGCTGCTACACAAACCACATGATGGCCGACCAGAACGACATTGAAAATCTCTCCATGCT
>CAZIMM010000010.1:38232-45542 GCA_964540415.1 uncultured Eubacteriales bacterium | reverse complement strand
CGAAGCACCCAAAATACTGAAGTTTTCGTGCAATTGGGTGTTTCTTTGGCGCGGTTATACTGTCGTATTACAAGACAAAAAACGCACAAGTGTGCGGAAAATCCAGAATTTTGGGCGTATTGGGTTCGACTCTCTCCGCCCAAAGTAAACTGACGGTGAGCAAGTGACGCGAGCCTCAGGTCAATCGCCTTCCTCCCGAATCTTTTTATTGATAGATGCAAAATGGCGCTCGATGTTGAGCTCGATGTATTTTTCGGACTCGGCAACGAGCGTTTGCAGGTAAGCCGGCGCTTGGTCGCCGATGTCGGTTGTCATGGGAGAAATGCTGCTGTCCGTGCGGATGAAAAGCTGCCTGTAAATTGACATGGTAAGCTCCTGAAAAATCTGGGAGTCGTAATATTTGCTCGTCACAATCCATTCCGGTGAAACTCTGCGGTTGTTTAGGCCGGCCATAATTACTCTGTATATTCCCAGAGCGTAAAGCCATTTGATTTTGTCGCCGTATTCAAGGTCCTCAACGCTGACGGTTTCAACGAGGTATGCCGCCGTCTGAAATATTGTTTTCATTCGAAGGTTGCCGTTTTCTTCCTTTGAGATTGGCTCTGCGGTATACTGCGACAAATCGCCGTGCTTGCTTTCACCGATTCCGAGCAGGTAGTCCGTTGTCACACCGTAGTAATCGGCGGCGTGGACGAGAAAATCAAGGCCGCACTCGCGCACACCCTTTTCGTAGTGTGACAGCAAAGCCTGCGACACGCCGAGATTGGAAGCCGCGAGCTTCTGACTGAGCCCTTTTGACTTGCGCAGCTCCGAAAGACGCTGCGAAAAGGCAGTTACTGACATATAATCACCCCCAAAATATTACAGTATGTATTATACGATGCGGTTGACATCTTGTCAACAGGCAAAAAGGAAAGGACAGACACATGGCAAGGAAGCCCAAAGACAAGCAAGGAAACAGTGCACCGGAGCCGGTGGATGCGAACGCTCACATCCCCGGTGCGGGCGAGGTTGTCAATCAACCGATAACCGATACGCTCGAGGTAAACTATATGCCGTATGCAATGAGCGTTATCATGTCACGCGCCATTCCGGAGATTGACGGCTTCAAGCCGTCGCACAGAAAAATACTCTACACAATGTATAAAATGGGTCTGCTCACCGGAGGCAGAACAAAGTCCGCGAACATCGTCGGCTTCACAATGCGGCTCAATCCGCACGGCGACGCCGCAATTTATGACACGATGGTTCGTCTTTCAAAGGGCTACGAAGCGTTGCTGCACCCTTATGTCGACTCAAAGGGAAACTTCGGCAAGGCTTATTCGAGAGATATGTACTGGGCGGCGTCAAGGTACACCGAGGCAAAACTCAGCGGAATCTGCGCCGAGCTGTTCAAAGATATTGACAAGGAGACGGTTGACTTCGTAGACAATTACGATTCAACCATGCTTGAGCCGACCCTTCTTCCCGTAACATTCCCGAGCATTCTTGTCAACGCCAACACCGGCATCGCCGTGGGCATGGCAAGCTCCATTTGCTCGTTCAATCTTGAGGAGGTCTGCCGCGCGGCAATTGAGCGCCTCAAGGACCCGGATTCCGTGATTTCGGACTCGATAACCTCTCCTGACTTCAGCGGCGGCGGGCAGATTCTTTATAACCGCGAGGAGCTGGAAAAGATATTTGCCACGGGCAGAGGCAGTGTGCGCGTGCGCTCAAAATACACATTCGACAAAGCGAACAACTGCATCGACATCACGGAAATACCGCCCACAACCACCGCCGAGGCAATAATCGACAAGATCATTGAACGTGTCAAGGCGGGTGCGCTCAAGGAGATTTCCGACATTCGCGACGAGACAGACAAGTCCGGACTGAAAATCACAATTGACCTCAAACGCTCGACCGACCCGGAAAGACTCATGCAGCGGCTTTTCAAAATGACACCGCTTGAGGACAGCTTTTCCTGCAACTTCAACATTCTCATCAACGGCACGCCCAAGGTGAGAGGTGTCGGAGAAATTCTCGATGAATGGATAGCCTACCGCACACAATGCGTGCGCCGCAGGGTTGCATTTGAACTGAAAAAGAGCAAGGACAGGCTTCACCTCCTGCGCGGTCTGGCAAAAATCCTTCTGGACATTGACAAGGCAATCCGCATCATCCGCAACACCGAGGAGGAAAAAGAGGTTGTCACAAATTTGATGATCGGCTTCGGAATCGACGAGCTGCAGGCTGAATATGTTGCGGAAATCAAGCTGCGTCATCTCAACCGGGAATATATTCTCAAGCGCACGCAGGACATTCAGAGCCTTGAAAAGGATATCGCGGACATGGAGGATATCCTTGCAGTCAAAAACCGCGTGAAGAAAATCATCGTCGGCGAGCTGCAGGATGTTATTGAAAAATACGCCCAGCCGCGCAGAAGCGAGATAATTTATATCGATGAAAGCGACGAGACCCCGCCGGAGGAGGAAATATCCGACGAGGCCGTGAACCTGTTCTTCACAAAGAGCGGCTATTTCAAAAAGATATCGCCGAGCTCACTGCGCATGAGTGCAGATCAAAAGTTCAAGGAGGGCGACAGTATGCTGCTTTCCATGGAAAGCTCGAACGCAAAAGAGCTGCTGTTCTTCACGGACAAAATGCAGGTTTACAAGTCCCGCGTCAACGATTTTGAGCAGACAAAGGCAAGCAGCCTGGGTGATTATGTTCCAACAAAGCTCGGCATGGAGGAAAACGAGTCCACCATCGGCATGGTTGTGACATCGGATTATTCGGGCTATGTTATGTTCTTCTTTGAAAACGGCAAGGCGGCAAAAATCGACCTGAAGGCTTATGAAACAAAGACAAACCGCAAGAAGCTCATCAAGGCGTTTTCGGACAAATCCCCGGTTGTCGCCGTCTTGCAGCTTGAGAGCGACTGTGAGCTTGTGATCCGCTCGAGCGCGGGCAGGTATCTTTTGCTCAACACCGGAGCGGTGGCGCCGAAAACAACAAAGGATTCGCAGGGCGTCGCGGTGATGACGCTCAAAAAGAATCAGCGCGTGGAAGAAATACTCCCGTATATTGAAGGAAGCTTTGCCAAGCCATACCGCTACAAAACAAAAAATCTCCCCGCCGCGGGAGCACTCCTCAGCGCGGAGGACGCGGGCGAACAGCTTTCACTGGATATCCCCGAATAAAAGTTATACGCAAAAAATATCGCTCACCGCACGGCAAAAACAGAGCTGTGCGGTGAGCCTTTTCAGTCTCCCTCAATCATTTCCACGCGTTTTGCATGTCTGCCGCCCTCGAACTCTCCGTCGAGCCAGGAGTCGGTTATCATCAGCGCCAGATCCTTGCCCACAACGCGGGCGCCGAGGGCAAGCATGTTCGTGTTGTTGTGGCGGCGTGAAAGCTGTGCGGAATACGGTTCGCTGCAAACCACACAGCGTATGCCCTTCACCTTGTTCGCACTCAGAGAAATTCCGACTCCGGTGCCGCAAATTAAAATTCCGCCGTCACACTCGCCCCCGGCGACGGCATGTGCCGCCGCCTTGCCGAAAATCGGATAATCCGTGCGTTCGCCGCTGTCCGTTCCGAGGTCGAGCGTTCGTATGCCCCGGCTTTCAAGATGAGAGATAATATCCTTTTTCATTTCAAAGCCCACATGGTCGCACGCAACCGCAATACATTTAAATGCCATTATCTTTGCTCCACGATATAAGAATCAACCGGTATGGTTTCCGGTGTGACTGAGGAATCGATTTTTTCGCCGTCCGTGACAGCCTTGACCATTCTGCGCAGCGAAGTTGCACCGAGTTCCGATGAGTTTTGTGCAACTGTTGCCGAAAGCTCTTTTGCATTGATGCTCTCGAGAGCTTCCGCCGCGCCGTCCGTGCCGACGACAATAATGTCACCGAGCTTGTTTGCGTTTTTCACCGCTTGCAGAGCACCGAGAGCCATGGTGTCGTTGCAGCAATAAATTGCCTTGAGCTTCGGATGCATCTGGATGAAGCTCGTCGCCTTGTCCAGAGCCTTCTGTCTGTCCCAATCTGCGGGCTGGGATTCAACAATGGTTATTCCGTCCGCGTCTTCAAAAGCCTGCTTCGAGCCCTGTTTCCTCGCCTCTCCCGAGGCATTGCCCGCCTTGCCCTCGATTATCGCAACCTCGCCGCCGTCGGTGAGCTTGTCAATAATGAACTCCGCTCCCTTTTTTCCGACGGCAACGTTGTCCGTCGTCGCAAATGCGATGACACTTCCGCCTGCGTTTTTCAGAGAGTCCATATCGAACTTCTCGTCAATGTTCATCACATATATTCCCTTTTTGTTCGCTTCAACAACGCCGTTAATCAGGTTTGTCGGCGAAAGGGGAGCAACACCGATTGCTTTGTAGCCCTTGCTTATGCAGTTTTCCAGAATGCGGAGCTGACCCTCAGTGTCTTCCTCGCTTTGTGCGGCGAAAATGTCCACGGTGATGTTCAGCTTTTTGGCCTCTTCCTCAATGCCCTTCTTCATTGTTGCCCAGAAATCGTTGGAAAGGGTTTTGAGGATAATGGCGTATTCAGCGGATTTTGTGCCGCCATCGGACGATTTGCAGCCGAAAAAGGCGGTGCAGAGAATCAATGAAAGTGCTGTGAGGATGCAAAAAATTCTTTTGTTCATAGTGTCTACTCCTTGTTGAAAATAGTGTGTTACGGTGCGACTTTGCACCGCGGATTAACCGCGCTCCAACGCATCGTAGGCATAAAGACCGCCCCCGATGACGCCGCTCTGCTGTGTGTGCTTTGAAAAAAGCAACACAAGATTCCCGGACGGATACGGCTTTCTGACGCTTTGCCTGATGCTGTCAAGCAGGAGCTGCTGCGGAAAGCCCTCCATGAACGGGACACCGCCGGCAATCACGGCAAAATCAGGGTCAAGGATGTTGATTTCCGTTGCAAGAGGAATCGCAAGCCCTTTGACGTATTCCGTGATCACCTCGTCATTGCCGTGACGAACAAAAATTTGCTTTATCGGAGTGTCGGGATATTTTTCGGCGGCGATTTTTTCAAGATATCTGCCCGAACAGCGCAGCTCGCTGCACCCGATGTTGCCGCAGGTGCACTCGCCTTCAACGCCGTACAGGGGTATGTGACCCAACTCTCCCGCAGCCCCGTTTTTACCGGTGAACGGCTGGGCGTTGATAAAAATCGAGTTGCCGAGCCCCGTACCGATGTAAAAGCCGACAATGATTCCCGAGGTGTCCAGAGACAGGCTGCGGATATCGTACCTCATCAGATAATTGACATCGCGGTCGAGAAAAACGGGTATGCCGAGCTTGTGCGAAAGTGAATCCGCAAGCGGCAGGTTGTCAAAGCCCTTGATGTTCGGGGTTGAGACAACCGTTTTTTTATCCTTGCTGACTATTGAAGGCAAACCGATTGCAAGTGCTTTTATTTTGTGCGGAATACCGGAGAGATATTCCGATATTTCCGTAAAAAGTATGTCGGGAGCATAGCCGGCGGAAAAAATCTCGCTGCTTTTCTGAACAAAGCAATCGACTTCCCCGTCGGGCGATACCGAGCCGAGGCGGAAATTTGTGCCGCCGATATCAACTCCGACCGCCGAAAAGGTCATTGCACTTCCTCCTTGCCGGTTGTACTTTTGAAGATTTCTATCATTTTGTTCCATGCCGCCTTGAGGTTCGGGTCAAGTCCGAACAGCCCGGAGCTGCCGACGATGAAAACCTCTGCGCCTGCTTCATGGAGCTGACCGAAGGTCTTTTCACTGCACGAGCCGTCAATTTCAATCAGGTAGTGCAAATTGTTTTCTTCCTTAATTTGCTTTGCCTCGCGGATTTTATCAAGCATTTCCGGAAGAAAGGGGCTGCCGGCAAAGCCGGGGTCAACGGTCATGATTGTCAGCATATCAATTCTGCCCAGCAGGTGCTTCGCCGCGGAAAGCGGAGTTGAAGGGTTGAGAACAAGCCCTGTTTTGCACCCCGCCTGCCTGATTTTCTCAAGTATCCTGAAAGCATCCGCATTTATTGCCTCAAGGTGAGGGCAAATATAGTTGGCGCCCGCCTTTGCCAGGGGCTCGACATAGTCAGCCGGATTTGTCACCATCAGATGGCAGTCTATCGGCTTTTTTGCAAGCGGAGCAAAAGCCTCAACAAAGCCGGGAGAAAGCGTGAGATTTTTGACAAAGTGACCGTCCATGATGTCAACGTGAAAAAAATCACAGCGTTCATTGAGTATTTTTGTCTGCGCTTTGATTTCCGTCAGATCCATGCACATAAGTGAGGGGTTGAACATAGATTTCACATTAATCACTTCCGTAATAAATTATTTTCTGTTGGCGACGAATCTGTCCAGAGCAACCGAGCCGATGATGAGCGCACCCATGACAACCTGCTGCAGATTGCTCGATACGGAAAGAATATTCATGCCGAAGTTGATGACACCTATTATAAGACCGCCCATGACAACTCCGAATATCTTGCCCTTTCCTCCGAAAAAGCTCGTGCCGCCGATGATTGAAGCGGCAATTGCGTAGGTTTCAAAGCCGGTTGCCGCAGCCGGCTCGGCTGAGCCGACACGTCCGAGCAGCACAATACCGGCGATGCCGGCGCAGATTCCGGAAATAATGAAAACAATGAGAGTGTGAAGCTTGACGTTGATGCCGGAATACCATGCGGATTCCCTGTTGCCGCCCAGAGCATAAATGTTGCGTCCGAGCTTTGTCCGTTTGGTGACAAACGCCAGAATCAGCGCCGCAATCAGCGCAATGAGGGCAACTGCCGGAATGTTCAGAACCTGCGCGGAAATAAATCTTGTGAATGCCTGAGGAAACCCGAACACCGCGCTCGAATTTGAAACGATGAGCGTTACTCCTCTGAAAATTGCCTGTGTGCCGAGGGTTATGATGAACGGATGCAGCCCCGTGACGTTGACCAACAGGCCGTTGATGCAGCCCAGGAGCGCTCCGAGGATGATGCCGATAAAAACAGCTGAGACGGGGTTGACGCCCGCGACCATCATCTTTGCCGAAATCATGCCGGTCAATGCAACCACGGAGCCGACCGAAAGGTCAATGCCCGCAATCAGAATGGCGAAGAACTCTCCGAGAGCAATCAGAATGTTCACGGAGCTTTGCGCCAGAATCTGCGTTACGGTTGTGGATGCAAAGAAATAATGCGGTTTGAGTATTGCTAAAGCGGCGAGCAGAATAACGAGAATACCGAGTGTACCGAATCTCTGCCACACCTCACTGAAAGACATCTCTCTTTTGACTTTTTGGCTCATGCTTCTTCCTCCTCACCGGTTGATGCCATGATGATTTTTTCTTCC
>CAZIMM010000010.1:0-38222 GCA_964540415.1 uncultured Eubacteriales bacterium | reverse complement strand
TGAATTCGTGTCGTAGCTGCTGGCCAGCAACATGATTTTTTCTTCCGTTGCCTCATTCCGCGCAAAGGTTTTAACAATTTTGCCGCGGCGGAAGACGGCAATGGTGTCGCAAACTGCAAGCAGCTCAGGCAATTCGGAGGAAACAACCAGCACGCCCTTCCCGTCGTTTGCAAGGTTGCGCATAAGAGCGTAAATTTCGCTTTTGCTTCCGATATCAATGCCTTTTGTCGGCTCGTCAAAAATGATGATTTGCGAATCTGCCGCAAGCCACTTCCCGAGGATGACCTTCTGCTGATTGCCGCCCGACAGCTCTGTGATGCCCTGTTCTATGGAATGGCACTTGATGTTCAGCCTTACTTTCTCTTTTGAGGCACATTCATTCTCGAATTTCTGGCTCGTGAAGCCAACCGTGCCGCCGCCGCGTGATTCTTTGATATAAGGCAGCAGAGAAATGTTCTGCTTAATCATAAAATTGTGAAAAAAGCCTGTTTCACGGCGGTTTTCCGTCACCATGGCAAGCCCGTTTTTGATTGCGGAATAGGGATTTCTGATTTTGACTCTTTTGCCGTCAATGAAGATTTCTCCCGCAGCCCTCGGCTCGGAGCCGAAAATCGAATTCATCATCTCACTGCGACCCGAACCGACAAGCCCCGAAAATCCGAGAATCTCACCCTTGTGCAGCTTGAAGGAGACTCCGTTGACCTTGCCGTCTTTTCTCGAGAGATTCTGCACTTCAAAAATGACGCTCGAGTCCTCATAGCTTTCCGATTTCGCGTCCGACCATCATGCTCACAAGCCCGTCCGCTGTGACCTCGCTGACGGGCTTAGTCCCGACATAGGTGCCGTCCTTGAGCACTGTGACCCTGTCCCCGATTTCCATGATTTCCTCCAGCTTGTGGGAAATGAAGACGATTCCCTTGCCTTCCTCCTTCAAACGGCGAATAATGTCAAACAGGTGGGATATTTCCGAGTTGGTGAGCGACGCTGTCGGCTCGTCCATGATAATAACATTGCTGTTTGCGGCGAGAGCCTTTGCAATTTCAACCTGCTGCTTTTCGGAAATGCTGATTTCCTCAACCGGCGTTTTCGGGTCACGCCGCAAACCGACCTTGCCGAGCAGCTCGACCGCGCGCTTTTGCATTTCATGATAATCAATAATGCTCATGCCCAGCAGCTTTTTCACCGGGAGCTTGCCGACAAACAGATTTTCGCGTATTGACAGTTCGTTGATTACGCTCAATTCCTGATAAATAACACTTATGCCGTTTTCGGCGGAGGTTTTGGGTGTCAGATGCGAATAAGGCTTGCCGTTGAGCACAATCGAGCCGCTTGTCGGACGGTAGACTCCGCTGAGAATTTTCATCAGTGTCGATTTTCCCGCTCCGTTTTCTCCCAGCAGCACGTGAACCTCGCCGGGCATAATATTAAAGGAAATGTCGCTGAGCGCCGTAACGCCGGGGAATTTTTTGACGACACTTTTCATCTCAACCAATGCTTCCATTTTTCCGAATTTCACTCCTTCGGTTTTCGGGTTTATTCAAAGCGTATTATGCGCGGATTTGGCGGGAAAATAACATCTGTCGATTTTTTTAGCAAAAAAAAACCCGCATTTCTGCGGGTTTTTTAAAAGAGACGTATTTAATTATGCATAAGCTTAATATGTGAACTTGAACTCCTGCTGCCATGTGCCGGTGACATTGACCTCGATAATCGGAATGCCCACAAGGCTCAGCGTGCCGTCGATAACCACCGGCTCCTTGAGCTCCATTGAAGTCAGCAGACCGTCCGCATTGACGAAGGCCGTGATTGTTGCACCGGTATAGGAGATGGTCGCTTCCTTGAGCTTGAGAGGCTTGAGATCTTCCTCCGTGATGCCCAGAGTCGCCATGCATGACGCATGGTTCGGAGCTTTGTAGAACAAATTGTGCCCGACTTCTTCTGCAAGCTTAATTACGATTTTATAACCGCCGTCGCTCTCGGTGCACGCAGCAGATGCCACGCCGGAGGGCTGGAGCGTGCTCATTCTGGCATCGCCTTCAATCGGCAGGAAGCCCTTGATTGACTCGCCGGACTTTGTCTTGCCGTTTGTGAAGGTCTTGGTTGAATTCTGCGGATAATCGTTTGGCAGAACGCCCTCAACCGTGCCTCTGGCAAACTCAACCGAAACCGTGTTCAGCTTGGATTTTGTGCCCTGCGTGCGGTCAACCTTCATCGTGCCGGCATAACCCTTGGTTGCGTTTGCAACATTGTTGTAGAAATTCACAACCTTGTTTTTGTCGCTTCCGAGAGGAGCTACGATGGCAACCTTCGTTGTTGCCTCAGCTGTTGTTTCGCCCGCGGCGGTTGTCGCACCGTCAAGTGTTGTTGAATCGGCAACGGTTGACTGCCCGTCAGCTGCGGTTACGTCGGAGGTGAGCGGCTCGGAAGGAACTTCGCTTGCCGGCACCTCGGTTGTGGTTTCTTCAACGGTTGTTGCGGCATTGGCGGGATTTGCCTCATCTGAACCGCAGGCCGCAAGTGCGAATGCAAAAACAAGTGTAAGGAGCAACGCAATAAACTTTTTCACGATAAATATCTCCTTTTACAAGATTTGAAAATCTTTACCCTCAAAAATATTTGCTTATTCTGCAGCAGTTGTCGGTGCGTTGGGATCGACCCAGTCAAATTCGTATTTATCCGTTCCCGTAACGGTGAAGGTCAGCGGCTCAACTCCGATGTCAACCAGTGTGCCCTGGCCGACAACGGTTGTGGTTATGTTTATCCTCTTGTTGTATTCAACGCGGATGACATTGTCTGTCAGCCTGTCAACAACACAGTGGATTGTGCAGCCTGTATAAAGCGGAATATAGTCGTCAACTGAAACATAATCCTTAACCTTCGAAAACTCACTGAGAATTTCCGACTTTTCAGGAATTTCGAAAATTGTGCCGACAATCGAGCCGCCCTGCGTGGGGTCGCTCTCGTCCGCGAGAGTGATGTCAATTTCGTAGGTGTTTTCAACCTCTTTGATTTCGGCTGCGACAATGTTTGACGGCTTGAGCAGACTGCCGACTTCGTTGCCCTTGACGGGGAAAATGTTCAGCAGTGAATCTCCGTATACTGTTTCTCCGCTTGTGCCTTTGTCTTTGAGCATAATTCCCGCGACTGTCGGCAAAGCAGCCTTCAGAGTTTCGTTGGCGCACTCAAACGAGCCGTTGTCAACACCGATGTCGGAGGACCACTTGACCTTCGGCTTGCTTGCCTTGGCTTTGTCAACAAGGGTGTTGAAATAAGCAAGCACAGCGTCCTGACCTTCGGGCATTGCCGTGACGCTTTTTGGAGCCTCCGTCGTTGTTTCAGCTTCCGATGTTCCCTTAAAGCTGTCGATAAAAGAACACGAGGAGGCAAAGAAAAGGGTGGCAATGCACAGTATAATTGCAAGAATTCTGATTGAGCTGGCTTTCATAGAAAAACTCCTTTCGGCTGTTTCGGTGCGAAAAATGAAAAAAGCCACCGAATTTATAGTCATTATAACATATTTTTCCTAATATATAAAGAGATTTTTTGAAAATATTCATAAACAACATGTTTTTTTATCGTTCCGAACACGGGCACTTGCATTTTTGCACATGTTATGCTATACTGTTTCAAATATTTTGGATATGCGGGAGTAGTTTAGTGGCAGAACATCTGCTTCCCAAGCAGATAGTGGGGGTTCGATTCCCCTCTTCCGCTCCACAGTTTAACCGCGGCAATGGTAAGGTTGCCGCGGTTAAACTGTTTTTTATGCCTTGTGAAATGTTAATATTGATTGAGATATGAGATTTATTTTTACTCTCGGAAATACGGCAACTTTTAATAATCCGGAAATCTCGGAAAAGACAAAAGATACGGTTGCGGTGTATTTGTCATTATGCTATAATAACTGTGTTGAAATATATTATAAAATGTCAGAAATATGTTCCGAAACGACAGCGAAGCAAAATCCATATCTTTTGATGAGCTTTGAAATACATAATTTTCAACAGAAGAACGCCCCTCCGGATTGACTGATAAAACTTTCAAAAAAATATCTCTTATAAGGATGTTGGTAGATATGACGTTTACGAATGAGTTTTCACGAATAACTGCGGCAATTATGTTCATTTTTTCCGTGATTGTTTCTCCGTTCGCGGAATTGTTTTCAGAGGCAAAGCTGAACACTGAGCTTGCAGCGGGATGCTATGAGAGCCCGTATATTGTGAGGCCGCTTACCGATATCAGGATAAACGGCGTGTCGGTTGACAAGTATGTTATCGTCACACCGGACTCGGCAGAGGGCACACTTTACGGCGATGCGGCGCGGACCCTCAGCGACGGGCTGTATAAGGTATGTGCAAAACGGCTGAAAATCTCGGAAGATGCCGCTTCGAGAGCACTTGTTATCGGCGAAACGGCTTCCGGCTCCTGCGCAGATGAGTTCCGGCTCACCGTGTCGGAAGGCAACCTGCGTATAACCGGCGGCTCGAATGTCGGAATATCGCGCGGCATTGCTGCATTTGTGAATGAGGTTTTGCTGTGTTCGGAGGGCGTTCTTGAGCTGAATGACGGTTATGAATTCAAAAAGACATACAACAGCTACACAACATATGAAAGCTTCGGTGCTGTCGGAGACGGCAAAACAGATGACTTTGATGCAATTATAAAAACACACGAATATGCAAATCTTCAAGGCCTGAAGGTTCTTGCGCGGGAAACCGCGCAGTATTACATCGGCGGTGAAAATAAAACCGCAGTTATTATGACCGATACGGACTGGTCTACCGCCCGCTTTATTATTGATGACAGAAACGTTGCCTCGCGCGGTTCGTGGGTTTTCTCTGTTCCCGCGCCCGAGAGTGCCGTGACGCTGACAGGCAGTATATCCGGCTTGCAGAAAAGCGACAGAAATCTCGGCATAACTCTTGTGAGCGACAGCTTGGTTGTGCTGACGGATTCAAACGTCAAGCGCTATATTCGTTACGGCGGAAATCAGAATTCCGGAAGCAGTCAGACAGACGCTTTGCTTGTCAGGGAAAACGGAGATATTTCTCCGAATGCTCCGCTGATCTGGAATTTCGACGCTGTAACAGCAGCCGTGGCTTATCCCGTGGATACTTTGCCGCTGACCCTGTGCGGCGGAATATTCACCACCATTGCAAACAATGAGGAGTCAAAATACAACTACTATGCGCGCGGCATACTTATCAGACGTTCCTGCACAGTTGTTGACGGGTTGTTCCATACAGTCAAAAACGAGGGGAAGACAGGCGCTCCTTATACCGGATTTATCAACATAACCTGCTGTGCAAACATTGAAGTGAAAAACTGCACACTTACCGGTCACAAGACATACAGAAGTGTCGGCTCCGGCGGCGGCACTGTTTCAATGGGCACATATGATATTAGCGTTTCCACGGCAATCAATGTCAAATTCCTGAATTGCAATCAGACAAATGATTTAACCGACAGCGCCTATTGGGGCATATTCGGTTCAAATTACTGCAAAAATTTAGTCTACGACGGCTGCGCTTTGTCACGCTTTGACGCACATCAGGGCGTGATGAATGCCGAGATAAGGAATTCTGTGTTGGGGCACCACGGAATACAACTGATAGGCAGCGGTACGGCGCTGATTGAAAACACAACGGTTCTGGCTTCAAACTTTGTCACTCTGCGCAGTGATTACGGCTCAACCTGGAACGGTGAAATGATAATCCGCAAATGCAAGTTTTACCCCAAGGGCACATCACGGACAATAATCGGCGGAGAAAACCCGGGAAACCATGATTTCGGCTACACCTGCTTCTTGCCGGAAAAGATTGAAATTGACGGCTTCAGTGTGCGCAGGAGCGGAAATATCTATCTGTTTTCTCAAATGAATCCGAATTGCAGCTCCGCATCCTACACAGCAGAGTACCCGATGGTTCTGCCGCAAAAAATCACCGTCAAAAATTTCGACGGACTGTTTTTCGGCAAGCTGTGCGTGTCAAAAAACAAGTATATGTTTGCAGATGTGGGTATTGATTTTATTGACTGAAATTCGGTTAATATAACCTGAATCAGAATTGAAATCAAATGTGATACAATCAAAGTTCATGCCGTATGCGGAACGCGAAAACCAAGGCTGTAACATGACTGACATCTCGCCTCATTTTCGATGTGACGCAATCGGGGAGTGTAGCCGCAAAACGGGTCACATGACCGTAATCAATTCGTTTTTTCACCGCTTTTGTCGTTTGTTAAAAAAGAAGAGTCAAAAAATGTTTAAGTTCACATAGCACACAATATATAACCGCAGGCATTGATAAGATGCCTGCGTTCTTTCTTTATCCAACCTGCCATCAAAAGGTCTTGCCACAAGGACTTTCGGGTGTGTTCTTTTGCCGATTCGGAGAATACAAAAAAATCCCGTCAGTGGGCGGAGCGTCAATGCTCTATGCCCAACAAACGGGAATATTCGTTTGAATGTCAAAAAACTTTTTTCACAAAATCGTATGAAAGCCGGAGACGTCAATGCCCATTCTCTTTCAAACTTTTCACCGTGCGGACTCGGCAAACAAAAAATGTACCGATGATACCCGACACCGGTGACTGTGCGGAAAAGCCTTCCTTATAAATATACGTGCATGCCTGATTGAAGGTTTTCCTCAAGGCCGATCAGGCGCTTGGTTATATTCTTGGATTCTTCGTCCGCCGCCTTGTACTGATTGAGATACTTTCTGAGGGATTTGACGCCCATATTGCATCCGTCGGTCACAAGATCCGCAACGGTTTTGTCCGAGTCGTTGACTGAAAGCTTAAACCCTGTTTTCATCCAGGACATACCTTTGGCAACGGGGTTGGGATCCTTGCCTTCATCGTTATAACTTTTGAGCTTTTGCTCGATTTCTCTTTCCAGCGTTTCGTGTTCATCTTTGCAATCGGATAACAGCTCTTTCATCTTTGTGCTTTCAACATGCTCCAGCACATCGTCGATTGAAGCAACGCCCATTTTGACGCCTGCGTCGCATTCACGCAGCAATTTTATTGTATCGGGTTCTATCATATTCTTTCAACTCCTTTCGGATAGGATATCCGCAATTGAACCGTATTATTCGTTGAAAGAGAAAAATTGCTGTGTGAAATTATTGGCAACATCCGCATAATTTATCTTTAAGTCTGACAGCACGGCAATGTCCAAAATAATGATATCTATCAAGTTCAGAAGCGCGAGTGAAATCAGAGCATAAGAAAAGCCCGATTGAGGTTTCAATCGGACTCTTTTCGGTTATTGGGCAAATCGGGGAAACGGAGCAAGACGATGATCACCGGCTTGTTTCCCGCCGAATATGATTTCTTAAAAACATTGCGCTGCAATCGGAATTACAGTGCTTCTATTACATCCAACGCGCCGGCGAGGGGCTTTTCGTCGGCAAGTTCAACAGCGCCCTTGTCGACAAGACCTGCCGTTCTGCTGTCAATCGGCAGGCGGGCAAGAACCTTCACTCCCATGTCTTTCGCCAGCTCTTCGAGCTTGCTTTCGCCGAAAATGTTGTGTACCTTGCCGCAGTCGGGGCACTTGAAGCTGCTCATGTTCTCAATGATTCCGATGACCGGAATATTCATCATTTCCGCCATGGTGACCGCCTTTTTCACAATAAGGCTCACAAGATCCTGCGGAGTGGTGACAACAACAATGCCGTCAACAGGCAGGGACTGAAACACCGTCAGCGGCACATCGCCGGTGCCGGGAGGCATATCAACAAACATATAATCAACCTCGTCCCAGCAGACCTCTGTCCAGAACTGGCCGACAACCCCGGAAATAACAGGACCGCGCCACACGACCGGTGCGTCCTCCTTTTCGAGCAGCAGGTTGACAGAAACAATTTCAATGCCGCTCGAGCTGCGCGCCGGGAGCAGTCCGCGCTCATCCTGAAGCAGACGATCTTTGATGCCGAACGATTTCGGTATTGACGGCCCGGTGATGTCCGCGTCGAGAATAGCTACCTGCTTGCCTCTGTTCTGCATGCCGACGGCAAGCAGGCTCGTCACAAGAGATTTGCCCACGCCGCCCTTGCCGCTGACAACGCCGATAACCTTTTTAACATTGCTGAACTCGTTGAGCTTCAGCCCGAAATCCTTGCTCTCGCAATCCGAAGAGCAGTTTGAACAATTGCCGTCACAACCCATGACAAAAACCTCCGAAATTAAAAATAAATCAATTTTATTTTCCCACGCAAAAATGCGAAAATAACGTGTCAATTACTGCCTGCGAGGCATTTTCTCCGGTGAGCTCAAGCAGTGCCGAAATTGCGTCGGTTATGCTTACGTTCACCGCATCAAGCGTCAGCCCGGAATTCAGCGCTTCGAGCGCCTGCAAAACCGCTGTGTGCGCCTGCCGGCAGCAGAGTATCTGCCGCTCGGAAGCGAGGATTGCCGCGGAAGGATCGATTTTGTCTGTGCCGAGCAGCTGAGAAACGGCAGCCTTCAGCTCCTCAAGTCCCGTTCCGTTGAGGGCACTGACGAACACCGTTCTGTCAACACGCTCACACAGCCGCTCGATGCCGGGGCAAAGAGGCAAATCCGTTTTGTTGACCACGGCGAGAGTAAGCTTTCCTCTGCACAGGTCGAGTATTTCAAAATCGCGCGCGTCGGGTTCGTCCGAACCGTCAAAAACCGCAATCACAAGCTGCGCGCGTGCAATTTTTACCCGCGCACGCTCAACTCCGATTTTTTCAACAGGGTCGTCGGTGTCGCGTATCCCGGCAGTGTCGGCAAGGCGCAGAAGCACATCGCCGAGAACAACGGTGTCCTCCACAACGTCGCGCGTCGTGCCCGCATATGACGTGACAATCGAACGCTCACGGCCGGAAATCAGGTTCATCAGAGCGGATTTTCCGACGTTCGGTTTGCCGATAATCGCGGTGTCCACGCCGGAAGTCAATGCGCTGCCTGCATCGCAGTCAGCAAGCAGAGAGGAAAGCGTTTCGAGACATTCATTGAGCTGCTCGCAAAGCACGGCAGGGGAAAGAACCTCGATTTCCTCGTCCGGATAGTCCGCCCATGCCGAAAGATGAGCGGCAATGTCGGTCAGAATCCGCGCACAAGCGGATATTTTTTTGCTTAAGCTGCCGTCAAGAGCGCACAGCGCGGCGCGGGCAGACTGCTCACCGTGTGCCGATATCAGCCCTGCGACAGCCTCGGCCTGCGTCAGGTCAATGCGTCCGTTCAAGAACGCTCTTTTGGTGAATTCTCCCGGCCCAGCGGGCTGAGCGCCCGCATTCAGAACTGCGCGGAGAACACGCCTGGTGATGTACATTCCGCCGTGGCAGGTGATTTCCGCAACGTCCTCGCCGGTGTAGCTGTGCGGCGAGCGGAAGACGAGACAGACCGCCTCATCAATCTCCGCACCGTCCTCAACAACCCGCCCGAAGTGTGCACGATATCCCTTGGAGGCGGTAAGCGGCGAACCGTCAGCACAGTTGAATATTCTGTTACAAATTTCTATTGCAGAACTTCCTGAAACGCGTATCATGCTCACTCCGCCGCTTGCATTCGGCGTGGAAACGGCAGCAACAGTCGGACGATTTTCCATTGGCGATTCACCGCCTTTCAAAAAATTTCAGCAAATACATCAGCACGCCTCGCAAAGAATATTTGCGGGAGGCAGTGAAAAATGAAAGAAAAAACACAAATAAATTTTGTGAAAAAAGTGATCGAAAATGAGAGTGAAATTCTGAAAAAAATTTGGGAAATTTTAGTTATCGTTTTGCTGAACATTTTTTTGGTTCTTGCCGCAGGTGACAGCAGAACGATTTCTTTTTTTTCGGGAGATCAGCAGGTTTATTCGGCTTTGGGCTCGCAATCACAAGAGGTGAGGCTCATTCAGAAAAGGCTCAAGGAGCTTGGCTACTATGAAGGAGCGGCGGATGGCATCTTCAGCCCGAGAACCGGCTCTGCGCTTAAAAAATTCCAAAAGAGCGCCGGCTTAGAGGCTGACGGTAAAGCGGGCAAAAAAACCCTGAACGCGCTGGGAATTGCGCGGCAGGGAATTTGCGGCTGCGGTGAAAACGAGGTTGTTTTGCTGGCAAGGTACATTGAGGAGTTTGCGTCACCCGCGGATTTTCAGACAATGAGCGCACTTGCGGACGAGACTGTTCTGCTGCTGAAAAACGAGGGCTATCCGGACACGATTTGCAGTGTAATTTTTCATGCGGTCGCTCTCATAGACAATTGACTTTTCGGGATTGCGCTCAATCTTTTTTGCGTACCGAACGAGAAACAGCACAAGAATCGCATAGACCCCGATGAACACGGGGATGCGGTATAGCAAGCCGGAAAACATGGGAAGCCCCGCCATGCTCTGAACAACACCGACGTTGAAAGGATTGAAAGTGGCGGCGGTGAACCCGAAAGCGATTGCAATCAGGCTCATGCCCACGCCCACGAGCGAATCCCAGCCGAGCGCCAGAGAGATTGCAACTGCAAGAGGAACCAATGTGATTGACTCCTCGAGGATGCCCACGACGCTGCTGATCATCATGCAGACAAGCACCATGAGCGCGAGGAGAAGATATTTTCTCGACGAAAATGATTTGACGATGGAGCTCATTATGTAGTTGAGCACCCCGGCGCGCTCAAGCACGAGGAAGGTGCCGCCGATGAGCACGATAAACGTCATAATCGCAACGCCCGTGAGAGCGTCGGAGGTGGTGAAAATCTCGAACGGTGCGGTAAACACACGCCAGAAGCGGTATCCCGAGTCGCCGATACGGCGGTAGGTTGACTGCCCGTCAATTTCGCTGATAATTGAACCGTCGTCAGCAGTGAGATATTCGCCAGCGGGGACAATCTGGGTGAGAACACCCGCAAAAATCATGATTGCGAAAAGCAGAATTGTGATCATGCCGATTGTGCGCGCGTTGAGCTGCAAACCGGCTGCAGGTGCATCTGAGTTATTTAGCGACGATGCCGCTTTTTTATTCTTGCTCAAAATAATTCTCCTGTCAGGGAAATTTTTGGCAAATCGGATATCAAAGTATAACACAATATTCCGGGCAAGTCAATTTTTTGTTGTGCAATGTAGATTGTGGCAGGATATGTGCTGAATTCGTGTTGAATCAAGGGTATGCATTATGCTTTGCACATCAGTTCTGGAATCCCGCTCCGGTGAATTCTTTTCTGCAGAGCCTTTTTACACACGCCCAACGCGGCAAAACATTTGCAGACTGCTCCCCTGAATCTTGTCCCGAAACGACAATCGGAGAAAAGATAAAAAAGCTGATGAAAGATAACATCAATTCTAAACAAAAACTTAACAAAATTTACACAAATTCGTTAAAAGGTATTGACGAGTTCAGCAATTAATGATATATTGATATTACCAAGGTATAGGTATCTTTATGTCTTGTGGTCGCTGCATTTTCTGCCACAACATACAGTCTATCGATAAACATATATCAAAGCAACATACGGAAATGCAAAAAACTACAGCGAAGAAAAACCCAAAATGTGCATTGCCCCGGGCAGGAGCAAAGGATTCATGCAAACCGTCCGCGATGCTGTTCGAACCTTTCCCCGGTCGATTCCCGAATTCCCGCGCAACATTCAACTGATGCGTGGGCAGGCTAATCAGCATTGCACGAAAACACCCCGCACGGATGTGCATCATCGCACAACGTGCAACATAATTCAGTAATTTAAAATGCCACTGCATTTTGACTTAGGAGGTAATTTTAATGGAGAGAACACAACAGAACTTAGGTCTGAGGTTGCTGTCATTCCTATTGGCAGCGCTGATGATTCTGAGCATAGCTCCGTTGACAGCACTGCAGAGCAGCGCCGCGTTTTACACCGGCCAGCTGAAGTACAATGCCAGCGGAAAATTCAAGATTATGGTGCTCGCCGATATTCAGGACGATGAAAGCGTCGCGTCCGGCACCATGACGTTGATTTTGAAAACAATTCAGCGTGAGAGTCCGAACCTCGTTGTTTTTACGGGTGATAACACCAAGAACAACTGTAACGATCTCGGTTCGGGACACGACAACGTCAAGGCATCAATCAATACGTTCCTGACCCACATCAAATCTGCGGGGATTCCTTTTGTTGTAACCTTCGGTAACCATGACTCCGAGGGTAATTTGGACGCAAGCCGCACCGAGCTGTACGAGTACTTCGAGCAAAAAGGCGGCGGATACATGATAAATCACGATGTCGCAGCTCTTGACGGTGTGGGCAACGGTTATGTGCCGATTTACAACAACGCCGGCACTACGGAGCTGTTCCGTGTTTTCGTCATGGACTCCAATGACTACGACGGCGACAACTACGACAACGTCCACACGAACCAGATTGACTATTATCTTGCAAACTCCAACATCAATCACATGGTGTTCCAGCACATCATCGTGCCGGATATTTACACGACGGGTATTCTGACTTCCGCCGGTGTCACCAACACCACAACTTACAGCGGCCCCGTCAACCTTTCGGGCAACATCACCACGAGGACATTCAACGCTGTCCAGGGCAGAACGGATTATTCCGGTGCGTACTACATACTTGACTCCGCGAGGACCAGTCAGTACGGCATGCAGGAACAGCCCTGCCCGCCCAACCTTTCAACATACACCAACTCATCGCACAAGTCCACAAGCGGACTCACCTGGTACGGTGCGTGGCGGTCGAAGGCATCTTACATGAAGGGCGCGTTCTTCGGTCACGACCATATGAACTACTTCATGGGTACCGACTCAAACGGCATCACAATGGGTTACTGTAAAGCAGCAACCTACAACTCATACAACGACGGCGACGCAGGCTGCCGTATCTTTGAGCTGAGCACAAACGGAACCTACACCAGCTGGACCGATACCTCCACCTCCGTCAACGCCGGCACGCAGATTTCGTCAACCGAGAACGACATTCCCGGCACCCTGAATGCGCCGCCCGTCGTTTACGTCGGCGCATCGGGCAACAGCAGGGCAAAGCAGCAGTTCGCATCTTCCGGCAGTTCTTACATTCAGACAGCACTTCTCAACCAGGCGAGCAAGACGATGGACCCTGCGGACCTGGAGATTGAATTCACCCTTGCCGGTGCTTCAAACTTCACTCTGACGGCGCCCACCGGAGTCACCTACACAACAACAGTCAACACAGCGGGCCAATACAAAGCAAACATCACCGGCGGCAGCGCCACGGCGGGTGTGTCGCTTGAATGGGAAATTTCTTACTCCATCGGCGGGCAAACAAAGGTCAGCAAAGGTTTCTCGGCGGTTTCGCCGATTTCCTCCGCACCCGGCTACTATATTTTCACCAGACAGTACAGAAACGGCGAATCGAAGAACTATTGTTCAAACTGCTATGTTATCACCCTTGCCGGCGTGCACGACGGCCAGTATGTTCTGTTCGGCAGCTCCAGAGCGAGAAACGCCAATGTCACTCCGCAGACGGAGTATTCGGGCAGCGGAGATTTTTCCGGAGATGCTTACGGCGCTTGGGGCAACAGAAACGGATACTATAACTATGATTCCTCCGGTGACGGCGGTTTTGTGAACATGGGCGACCTCCGGTACGGCCTGAACTATTTCTCACCCAATCGTTCGAATCAAACCTGCCACTGGAAGCGCAACACGATTGCAGGCCAGAGCCCGGTTGCCGACATTTACATCGACGAGGGCAGGCTGAGGAACATCTCCGACCTCGGCCTTAAAATAAACTATTATATTCACCAAAATCAGGACAGCACGGCGGACCCGGTCAAGGCACGTCCGGTCGGCTTCTTTGGCGGTGACACGGGCTACACCCACGCCGAATGCACAGTCAACTACGGCTACGATGAAACCTTCATTCCCGGCCCGGGTAACTACGGCAGCACAAGCCTCAACGGTATTTCCACATCGCTGACCTCGGGTTATCAGACAATCGGTGCTTACGGAGGAAACTACGGCTCCATCGACATCGTCGGAGACAGACTTCCGGATGACGGCCAGCAGTTCACAATGGTCTGCGCCGCTTACGCCGAATACTACCGCGGCAATAACGGCAGCGGCATTTATCCGCATCAGAACTACACCTACACCCCGTTCCTTCTCCGCTTCCACGTTTTTGATAAATCCGAGCTTCGCGCATTGGTTAATACCTGCCGTCTTTCGGATTATGACAATACAAAAACCGATCATCCGTCATATTCTCTCTATGAAATCGCAATGAGGAATGCCGCCGCTGCACTTTACAGCCCGCAATCGGACACCACAACGGTTGCTTCCGCTTGTTCTGCGCTGCAAAATGCCGTCACACAGTTGACGCAGGAAGGCCTTATCGATGTTTCCGACGGCAACAGTGCTTATAAGCCCACAAATATCACTGTTCCCGAAAAGATTTATGTTGCGGGAAACAACACCGTGGCTTCGCAGACTTTCGGCACAACAATCCAGACACAGGTTGTCAATCAGCACACGACCGGTATGGTGAGCTACCCCACAAACTACTCCTTCACCTTGCCCTCGGGCGTCACCGGCACTCCTACGATTGCGGCGAGCATCATCAATGACAACGCAATTGTTTCCGGCCAGAGTGTCAATATTACACAGAGCTACAATTCCTCCTCCAGGGTGCTCTCGGGCAACGTCACCGGAGGAACGGCGGCAAGCGGAAACAGTGTAATGTATGTTGTCACTTATACTATAGGCGGCAAGGTTTATACTTATGTTGACGGCAGCTACGTCTGCAACATCCCCATGCCCACCGGCTGGCTGGTCGACGTAAGAGACACTAATAATGACGAGGCTGTAAACTCATATGTTCAGGTTGTTGCTCCCGCAGCTGGCTACGATGTCAACGGCACTCACTTCACAATCGACCATGTGAATTACTGGACCGGTTCAATTCCGTTTTCGAGTGATTCCCCCGGCGCCGGCGACAATCCTCCGGGCACGTTCAACTATGCCGACTATTCGGACTCCGGCCATGTGACCTATGCTGTTTCCGCCAGTGAGCGCGCCGGCATCAGATTCTGGTCTCCCCAGCGCGGCGGCGGCGACCAGTGGTGGGGCGGCAGAAACTCCGCCGACGGCAGGGATGACAATTACCACGCAGACGCTCTGATTTACGCGGACTGGTCGAGAATGTTCAATTTCACCAATTATGACATCAGCATGACCGTCAGAAGAACCTATTATTCCGAAAAAATGAGAGACGGAATGTACAATGATATGTACTCCACTACGGCGGGTGAAAACCAGAGCATCAACAGCACCGCGAAGTGTTCATACATCAAGCTTGCCTCAACCGGCCAGTCCGTAACAACAACCCTCGGTAACGGCTTCACCGTCGCCTTCCAGGATAACGGCAGCGGCACAAACCCGGCAAACGGCGGCATCTACACCTTCGGCTACGGCATGAAAACCGCCGGCAACAACGGCAAATCGGGCACTAACAAAAAAGAATGGGAGTGCATGACAAGAACCGGTATCGACTTCCGCTTCCTTCTCACAAACGGCGCCTCCACAAGAAATGACGCGGCAGCCGCGCAGACGGCAATGCGCGTCAAGTCCGACGGCTACACCCAGGCATGGATTAATTCCTACAACATCGCTGTTGCAAGGTGCGCCGCCGTCGGTAAGGACCCGCGCAGAACTTCAAGCGAGCAGGACACCGTGCGCAACAACCTTTCAAACATTATCCTTAACGCACAATATGAACCAGCCGATTACACACATCTTTACGACGCTCTTGACAGCGCCGTCTGCACCGACGGCACGGGAGCTGTCAACCGCAGCACCGGCAAGTTCAACGCAACCCAGCTTTATGTCAAGGCCGGTATTACAAACATAATGACCGGTGAAACAGCCGGCAACTACAGATACTACAAGGCAGGCAACGGAAGCAGCGATCCCTATGAGGTCAACACAGCCTCCGGTATCTACAACGGCGTTTTCCATCCGTCTTATTACATGGGTGAAGCCAATCAGCTCATTGCGTCCGTCGAGGCACGCTATGATGTCTGCTATGCCTCAGGCAGCGCAAGCACAACCCTTGTAAAATATGATATACGTTATCAGAACATCATCAACAACTTCGCCGATACGATTCTTTCCGAGTGGGCCGATCTTCCCTTGAGGGATGCAGACTACGCCGGCGTTGATGCCTACACTCAGCTGTATCAGGCGGGCACAGCTTTTTCCGATGAGAATTCTCAGACGAGATTCGACTACATTTTCTCCAACGGAGAAGAAACGCAAACCTTAAACGCATTCTATCCCGAAGCATACTTCCTTCAGAACAACTACGATCTGTGGGAATATGTGCTTTCCACCGTTGTCGCAGAATATAAGCTGCCCGACCAGCCAATTGTTGACCAAAAGGCAACGGAACTCGCCTCAAGATACAATGCTCTTGCCCTGCGTTACGCAGGTGAGTATTACGAAGGCAGCTACACTGCGGGCGGAGTAACCTACACCTACGGCTCAAGCTCGGCACGCAGCCTGGCAGCGGAAATTGCCCAGTGGCAGACAATTTATAACACCAACAACTCTGCAACCAACGCAACCCAGCCCACCGGTTTCGGCAGCGGCTCTGTTGCAACAACAACCTACACTCCCGCCACATGGAGTCCGTTTAAATTGGCTTATGAAGCGGCTGTTGCCGAATATGCCAAGGACTATGTGACGGCCGGCAACCTCAGGGCAAAGATGCCGGATGTGAGCAGTGTTGTCACAAAGATTGCAACTCTCAGGTCGGCAGGTACCAATCTTGCGAATCAGCCTGCAACCCTCTCCTATCTTACCGAGCAGATTGATCTTCTTCCGATTTTCGGAACCGGCGGTGCTGCAGGTGTGAGCGGCGGCGGTTCGGCATGGTATGACTCCACAAAGTGGAGCACGTACACCTCTGCTCTTTCGACGGCAAACACACTGAAAAACACCTCCGGCATAAACACCTCCAGACAGGCGGAAATCAACACAGCTGCTCAGAATCTTTATAACGCCCGCATGGCGCTCGATGCTTCCAACGGCTCAGGTTTGCTTGCAATCGGAAGCTCAATAAACTCAAATGCCTCCACTGCAATCACTTTGGCTGACACCAGAGCAGCCGAAACAGTGGCGGTTTATGACGCTATGCCCGCCGCGAGCAACACCTCCAACAAGGCGAAATATACCACCACTTCCCTGACCAACCTCGGAAATAAGAAAAATGCACTCTCAACGGAATATGATAAATCATCTTACACCGTAACCTACACAATCAGGCAAAGCCCGTCTCTCACGCTGACAATCGACATCCGCAACAAAAAGCCCATGGACAATGTTCTCACTCCGCTCACCAACGCTGTGAACACCGCGGCTGTGCCCGGCGGCACAGGCGGACTGGTCTATCTTCCTGCTTATGTTGACTGTCTGAACAATCAGAGGGTTACCAAGGCTGACTATGAAACCGGCGGTTCAACAGGCAAAACCGATGTCAACTCTGCAAACGCCGGCGCATACTATTATACTACAGAAACATGGACGCCTTACGTAACCGCAATATCCAATGCGAACGCTGCAGCCACCGGCTACACAACCGCAAATCAGGACACCGTCAACGCAAGAGCACTTGCCGTTTACACCACGAGAAACGCCCTTGCTCTGAAGAATGACGGCAACTATTCCGATCATTATGCCTCGGTGCTCACTGCTGCGCAGGCAAAGCTTGCGGAAATGTGCGCGGTTATAACCAATCCCGAGGGCGGATCAACAAGCGCGTCACCCTATACACCAGCAACCTACGCATCGTTGAACGCGGCTTACAATGAACTGAACAGCTTTGCAGCTCTCACAACCTACTCTGAGCCGGGTTCATCACTCAACATCCGCAACAACAGAGCAATCTGGCCGTATTTTGACACAAAGATCGCAGCTGTTAACGCAGCAATCAACGGCCTGATTTATCTGCCGGCAGACCGTACCTACCTCGGTCAGCAGGTTTCCGCCCTTCCCGTTTATGCAACAAACGGTGCGGCAGGCAAGTCCGGCGGCGGCACAGTGTGGTATAACAGCACCAAGTGGAACAACTATACCGCTGCACTCTCCGTTGCGAGCGGGCTGAACGTTTCTTCAACATCAAAAGCAGATCAGGCCTCAGTCAACTCCGCGGCGCAGGCTCTCTATACTGCGCGTATGGCTCTTGACGCGGCTGACGGCTCCGGCCTGCTTGCAATCACATCTTCCGTGACCTCGGGCGCTTCCTCCGCAATCACACTTGCGGACGACAGAGCAGCCGAAAGAGTTCAGGTTTATGATGCTATGCCCGCCGCGAGCAACACCTCGAACAAGGCAAAATACACAACCTCCTCTTTGAACAATCTTGCAACAAAGCAGAGCGAACTTGCAACGGAATACAATAAGTCAACCTACAATGTAACCTTTACAGTTGACTCCAGAACAATCACCATCAATATCCGCAACAAGAAGCCCATGGATGATGTCCTCACACCGCTCACCTCCGCTGTCAACACTGCGGCTGTGCCCGGCGGCTCCGGCGGACTGGTCTACCTCGGCGGCTACTATGACTGCCTGAACAACCAGAAGGCAATCAAAGCTGCATATGAGGCGGGCGGCTCGCTCGACCATACAGAGGGCGGCGCATACTATTATACTTCCGAAACATGGACCGCTTATTCGAGCGCTCTCACCGCGGCGACAAACGCTGTCAACGCAAGCTACACCACCGCGAACCAGAGCACCATCAACAACAGCGCCCAGAATCTCTACAACACGCGCAACGCTCTGACGCTTCAGTCCGGCTATGACTATTCCGCAACCTACCAGCCGGTTCTGGATGCAGCGAAGGCAAAGCTTGACGCGGTCTGCACAGTTTTGACAGACCCCGCAACAGGCGCAACCGTTGACAACGCTGTTTACAGCTCATCCACCAAGGCTGCTCTTCAGACAGCTTACACAAACCTGAAGAACCTTGCCGACGCAAGCACATATTCGGAAAGCGGCACATCTCTCAACATCCGCAACAACATCGCCATCAAGCCTTACTTTGACAGCCTGATTTCCGCTGTCAATACGGCAACAACAAACCTGGTGGTTCTTCCCGCTTACCGTACCTATGTCACCGCCCAGGTCGGCGCGCTTCCCGTCTATGCAGCAGGCGGCGCGGCAGAAATGTCCGGCGGCGGAGCTGCATGGTACAATTCCACCAAGTGGAGCACCTACACCACCAAGCTGTCAAATGCAAACACAATCAACGTTGCTTCAACCCTTGCAACAAATCAGGCGGCAGTCAACACCGCATGCCAGGAGCTCTATGATGCCCGCATGGCACTTGACGCGGCGGACGGCTCCGGCTTGCTTGCAATCAACTCCGCTGTTACAACCGCAGCTTCAACCGCACTCCAGCTCGCAACAACAAGGGCCGGTGAAAAAGTTGAGGTTTACGATGCAATGCCCACCTCGGGCAATACCTCGCAGAAAGCGAAGTACACCACAGCATCTCTGAACAACCTCGCAACGGCGAGAAGTTCACTCAACACGGAGTATGTTAAAACAACCTACAACGTGTCCTTCACCGTCAATTCCAAGACAGTCACAATCAACGTCCGCAATAAGAAGCCCATGGAGGGCGTCCTCACTCCGCTCACCGATGCCGTCAACACTGCGGCTGAACCCGGCGGCACAAACGGACTTGTTTACCTCGGCGGTTACTACGACTGCATGACGGCGCAAAGAGCAATCAGGGCTCCTTACGAGGTCGGCGGTTCGGTCGGACGCACTGAGGGCGGTGCTTACTTCTACACCTCAGAAACATGGAACGCATACACAACCGCAACAACCAACGCGACAAACGCTGTCAACGCTGATTATACCACCGAGAATCAGGCGACAATCAACGCAAGAGTCCTCGCGCTCTACAATGCGCGCAACGCCCTTGCTCTCGCAACGGGTTACGACTATTCGTCAACCTATCAGCCGGCTCTGAACGCTGCCTCCGCAAAGCTCGCCGAAATGTGCGCGGTTCTGACTAACCCGTCAACCACGCCCGGCACAACAGCTTCCAATGAGCTTTATACCGAAACAACCAAGGCGGCTCTTCAGGCGGCATACGCAAGCCTGCTTGAACTTGCCAACGCAACAACCTTCACCGAGACAGGTTCAACGCTCAACATCCGTAACAACATTGCCATCAAGAAGTATTTTGACCAGAGAATCGCAGCAGTAAACACCGCAACAACCGGACTCGTTTTCCGCGACGGTTACATTTCCTACCTCCAGGGCAGTGACTACGGTATCGGCAAGCTCGCCGTTTATGAAACAGGCGGCGCTGCCGGCATGACTAACATCAACTCGGCAAACGCCGGTGCGTATTACTACACAACCTCAACCTGGAGTGCCTATGCGGAAGACTATGCCGACGCTCAGCAGATTATCGCCGGCTATCAGTCCACATACAAGGCCGACAGCCAGGCTGCAATCAACAATGCGTTGACACAGCTCTATACCACGAGGAACGCTCTTGCTCTCAAGCCGCTCACAATTCCGTCGGATCTTTCAACAAATCTCGCGAATGCGCTGACGGCTTATAACAAGACCTTCACCGTTCTCACCAATCCCTCAAACGGTGCGACAACTTCGCCTAACTACTATACAACCGACACAAGAACCACACTGAACAATGCGAGAACCAGCGTCATCTCCGAGCGCGACAGCACTCTGACAGACGCTTACGGCGTGCGCATCGGCGGAACAATAGTCCGCCAGACGGTGTTTGACAGCCGCGTTTCAGCCCTCAGCACAGCTTACGGCAACCTTGTCAAGTCCGATGAGGTCTGGAGCTATATCGAGGGCGCGGACTACGGCGTCGGCGCAAAGGCAGCATATGAGGTCGGCGGTTCCGCTTCACGCAGCCAGGGCGGCGCATTCTACTACACATCCGAAACTTGGACTGCTTACCAGACCGCTTACTCCGCAGCAACAGCACTGATTGCAGCGAAGTCATCCAAGACGGTTGACGATCAGGCGGACATCAACACCAAGCTGCAGAATCTTTATAATGCACGTACGGCTCTCACCTTGAAGACCCTCGATGAATCCGGCGCAGCCTCTGCCCTCCAGCAGGCAGGAGCCAGTGACTACGACTCCACTGTTGAAGTGCTCATCAGGCCGGACATCGCCGTGGGCTCCGCCGGCAGAACAAAGACAATTTACAACTATACTTCGGCCTCCCGCACAAGAATTGCAAACGCAATTTCTGCCGTTAACACAATTGTCAACGATGCCGCAAAGACCACATCGGTTTATCAGCCAGAACTCAACACCGCTGTTGCCGAACTCAGTGCTGCACTCAGTGCAAAAGCCCGCAACGCGGTCGACAAGCAAGGCTGGACCTGGATCGGTGCAAGCCTCAACACAACCTTTGTTGATACGGAAACGCACCAAACCGTCACAGTAACAACAGATAATCTTTATAACTACTATGCAACCTTCCTTTCCGATCCACCCACGGGTGCCGATTCGTCAATTGCCAGAATATCCAACCTCTCAACATACGCAACGGTTGCCGGCAGCTGCACAACAACGGAGAACCAGGCAACATTGAACCAGCAAGTTGCCAACCTCTACACTGCACTGACAACCAGAACAGCGTATTGCCCGGCGTTCAACACCGCAAAAACCCTTGCCGAGGCAGAAAGAGACAGAACAGTTGTTGCAACTTCACCCAGAGGCGGCTCCACAACTGTGGATTATTATTCGGCAGCTTCCCAGACGGCGTGTACAAACGCCCTCAATGCTCTGGCAACCGGTGTCGTGTATGAAACAACTCCCGCCACGGCGGCAACTCTTGTCACAAACGTTTATAAGACAGCCGGAGTCGGCGGCCAGACAGCAACACTTCTCGTTGTTGACAACGCACCTTACACCTATGTTAACGCGGAAATTTCCAGCGCGAACGCCAAGCTCAATCAGCTTGTCAACGTTCTTAACCCGGTCACCAACGGAACCGGCAGACAGTACAGCTACTATGGCACAGCTGCCAACAACCCGACCAGGGCGCAACTCGAAAACGTCATCGCGTCCGTTGTCACAGGCAAGAAGAACAACGAGATAGCAACAGTCAACGGTTACGCAACCGCTGTTTACAACGCAAGCCTTGCAATGACAGCCGGCCCTGCCGACCTCTACTATCTCACCGATGCAGCAAACGGGCAGACACTTATAAAGGCGAGATTCGAGACCGGCGGCGAAGCGGGCAAGACGGACTGGACTGATACCAGTGTCACTCCGAATGTTGTACGCAATGCCGGAGAATACTACTACACCGCAAACTCATGGAGTGCTTATCGGACTGCGCTCTCCAACGCGAACGCAGTTGTTGAAGCCAACACATCGGCTGCAAATCAGGACACGGTTAACTCCTACGCCAGAGCGCTTTACAGTGCGCGTCAGGCACTTATCCTCAACCCGTTGAGCAACTCACCCCTCGCATCTGAAGCGGCAACCTTGCTGCGTGATGCAACCCGTGCGGCAGGGGAAACTGTTCAGGTTTCACGTTACAGCGTCAACCTCGAAACTGAGCTGCCCGAAACCGAAGTCAGCACAATTAAAAAATACCTGCAGTCATATGTAACACCGGTTCAGCAGGCTTTGACAAGTTATGAGGATGAGTGGCTCACAAATATCGACACTCTGACCATTGACAAGGAAGCAGAGCTGTCGGCTGACACAGTGACTGTGAGGGCACTCTATGAGAATATGCTCAGTCACCCGTCACCCATATCAACAGACGGTTATGAGGATCTGTTAACCTACTTTGTGCCCACCAGGCTCAATCAGCCAGCCGGTGCAACAACCTCTCAGGCCTCCATCAATCAGCTTAACGCAACTCAGCAGGCAAAGATCAACAACGACACTACTTCCATCGAGAACTTCATCGGTGCCGGCACAAAGGTCGCTTCCGCGGAGTATGCTTCGGGTGTTACAAACCAGGCGCGTCTCAATGTTCTCACAGATGCACTTTATTCCTACCTCAGCACAACACAGGCAACAGAGGCAAAGTTCATCGTGGACATGAGAAATCAGCTTTCATCGGTTCTCAACACCACAATTTCTTACACATTCAGAAACGTAAACTTCACCGGAGTCAGAGTGTTCGATGACGACTACGCAGCAGGCATTCTCTCGTCTGTTACAAGCGAAAACTTCGAACGTTGGCCGTACATTTACGAAATCGCAAACTACGGCATCTGTGAGGATTACAACAATCCGGAAATCATGGAAACCTCCAACAGCACCATTATCCAGTATTTCCGTGATTTCATGGGAGACTACAGCCCATTCTACACAGATCTCTCGGCAAGCGGCGCATTCGCAGCAGTTGAGAAAGATCACATCGATTGGCTGCTCGGCAAAACCGCCGGCGGAATTTATCTCAGCTCGTCAGTAAGCGCCGACGGCGGCGATTACATCAAGGGCTATTTACCGACAGCACAGAGTTACGGTGGAAGAGTCCCGTGGAGCATGCCGTGGCACAGTGGTATTAACGACACAACCTATGGCGGTGCCGGCAGCAACTGGTATCCCGTAAACGGCTTTGTCAATGAAAACTATGAATATCCCTACGGCGACCTGAACTTTAACTACACCGGATGGTTCACGGATGCTTCCCTTGAAAACCTCATGGGAATTATCAGCAGAATCCCGGGCACAACATGGGAATCGTCTTCTTATGATAAGTTCTACAACGGATTGACATTCGAGTCCGGTGATCTTGACGGAGGCTACTCAGCTGAAGCATTCAATTCACTCCTTACAGAGTGTACCTCAACACAGGCTCAGTTCGATGCGTTTGCCAACACGGCGGCAGATTATTATGAAGAGCTTGAACTGATTCCTGCGTACCCCCAGTATGAGAAGATTTACAATGCAATGCTTGACTTCAGCGGCCAGATGATCGATTATGATTCATCCCCGTACGGCGACGGCTTCCAATACGACGAAAATGATATGTTCGTCATTGATCCGGCAACCGGCGGACGTGAGATTTGCGTAACAGACCGTGTTGACGGCGAAGGTTCGCTGGTCGCCAAGGTGTTTGATCTTTCAGACTACGGTGCAATCCTCGATTACTATATGAACGATGTCGGTTCTGTCTGGCTGGAGGATATCGACTATGACGGCGTGGATGAGTACATGTCCTCAACCCTTCCCGCATACTACAACCAGGCGGCTTTCCAGAACGTTCTTAACTACTACAACGGCGAAACCTTCAACCGCTCAAGAACGGTTGCTCAGGCCTCTGTTGTTGAGACGCAGTACCAGGATTTGATTAACAGAATCGTTGCTGTTCCCTTTAAGAACATCGATTCAACAGCCTTCCAGCTTGCAATCACAGAGTACAGAACCAGAATAGCGGAAGAAGGAGATATCCTTGACCCCGATTCAATCGCGGTCGTCGAAGACCTGATAACTTCTTGGGTTGATTCAAATTACACGTTGGTTTCAGCGGTGAAGAATCGTTCGATTATCTACACTGATGATTTCAACAATAATTACGTCATCCCGTTTGAGGAAGCAGTTGACGGCTTGTACTACAAAGCTGCAGACTGGGTAAACTACGATGCCGGACTTACCTCAGCAGACAGGATTATCGAAAATGAGGACTGCTTTGACACAGAAGACTCAACATGGATTAATTTCATCGCTCTCAAAACCGAGCTTGAGAATTACCGTATTGACTCGACTGTCGACATCAGAGCTCAGTACGAAGTCACCCGAAAGTCAACAAGCCTGCAGACGGCAATCAACGCTCTGGTTGTCTTTGTTGACCAGACGGCTCCGACAGTAACCCTCATTGACGTTGACCAGACAGCCAAGCAAATCGTCAACTCCAACCTCTCGCTCGGTCTCACCGAGGAGGACGTTGCGGTCAACTCCTACGTCTATCCCGGCAAGCAGGGTAAGACACTCTACATTTACACCAATAAGCCACAGCCGACAATCATCATGCGCGTTGACGATGTTGCTCAGGAGTTCGCAAACGGCAATGCCAAGATTTCCGAACCCGGCGCAGTTGCGCTCAAGAGCAAGACCGCAAGCGCAGCAGGCATCACAACCGGTATCAAATATGTCGGCGGCGACGCTGTCTCCAATTCGAACGACAACAAGGCATACGTCCTGCTTCAACCCAACTTCGTTAACGGGGTCAACGGCACGGCGGAATATACACTTTCCGTCCGCGACAATTCCGTAAACTTCAAGACTGAAGAAGACTCCTACAACTACACCAACGCCTTCCGTTACGAAAGCGACGGCGCAGAAGCAGAAACAATCGCGGGCTCCAATACCGACACGGACGAAAACGGCAATCCTGTTTTCACCGTTCTCATCAACTACCATAACAATATGCCTGCCAACGGCTTTGATGAAGGCATTGTTGACGGCGTGAGAACAGGCGGCCCGTATGTCTGGCAGCAGGGTCTCGAAAACGGCGGTGCGGAATGGCAGAAGAGCGGTTATTTCTACCGTTCGACTAACGGCGCAACCAACTATGAGATAATCGGTCAGAACGACACTGTCTACAATCAGAATGACCCGACCTTCGGCACCAAGGGTCTCGGAAGCTTTATCTACAGGCTCGACCCCTCCAACAGCTTTGATGCGGCTGTAATCAACGAATATAACAAGGCGGCTTACACCACCCCGGCTCAGAAGGCAACAGCGGCAAAGAACCTGTTTATCTCGAAGATTAACAACAACGTTGACTACGGCATCTTCAACACCTACAAGAACTCCGATGCCAAGAAGTTCGTTGCCTACGGCGGCGGCGTCAACTGGTCACTCCAGCATCAGTATGTAACCGGAACTCTTGTCTTCGTCCACGTAATCGACAGGTGGGGCAACTTCTGCAACAGGATTATCAAGATTGATAAGATTGACAGAGTCGGTCCCGCAAACTCAGTCTCAGGCAACACCTTCACAACCTTTGAAAACGGCGGCAGCGGATTCACCTCGATTGACCTCTTTGAATACGCAATGGGCGCTTCCGGCAACAGGGTTTACAAGAAGGGCAATTACGCGGTCAATACGGACAACAGCCCGATTACAGTGAGCATCGACGGCTTGACCTGGAGCTCACCGAACAACACAATCACAATCAATACAGACACCCCGAACACAAGATACACCATGGGTGCAAAGGACGTCGCAGGCTGGCAGACAACCAAGGACATCTGGACAGATGCCCAGGGCAAGATTGTCATCACCGCAACAGACTCCTATCAGGTTGGACTCGCAGCCAACAGCATGGGAGCAAATGAGTTCACGCTCAACGACGGTGAACCCGCTCAGGGCACAACGTCAGAGCCTCCCATCAGCTTCACCTTCAACGAGGACAACACCATCAAGCTCAATCAGGCAGTCACAACCTCCGTGCTCTATGCAGGCGCGGGCGGGCCTATCAAGGTCAACAAGATTGAAAAGATTAAGTTCATCGTTGAAAGCAATGTTGAGGATATCAAGCTCATCAATGCAGACACCCTTGAGGAAGTTATCCTCGGCTCCTACAGAGTTACAACCGACAACGGCGACGGCACAAAGACCGTCATCTGCGGCAGCAACTCCTTCCCGGGCAGCGCGACTTATTACGCAGTTGCAAAGGTTGACGGCGAATGGGAGGAATTCGGTTATCTGTTCGATATCGTAACAACCGACAAGACCATCCGCATCACCTTCTCGGCTGCAGGCATGGGCGCTGTTGAGTATGGCTACAACGGCATAAGACGTAATGTCACCTCAAGCACCATGCAGTTCGACGTTCCTTACGGCGCAGAGGTATTCCTCAACCCGATAGCATCCAAAACTTCAAGCGGCGGCAAAACCTCAGAGTTCAGATTCTGGATGAACGATGCAACCAACAGAATCGTTGATGATTCCTTCGCAACAACTTTCACCGCCGTAACCAACCTCAAGCTCACTGCAGTATTCACAGCAAGCGCTGCGGTGCTCAGCGGCAAACACAGCATAACTTATGTCGGCAAGGCAGGCAACGTAATCGCATCCTATGAAGTGACCTCTGCCGATTCCATCGACGTCCCGACTGCTCCTGTTCTCACTGATTATGACTTCATCGGCTGGAGCATGACGGCGGCAGATGCACTCGCAAGCGAAACCGATGTCATCATCACCCCGATTTACAGGCCGGTCGGCTACTTCACGATAACCCTTACCCCCGGAAATTACACCGTAACGGGTGCCGGTGACTACGCTTCAAGAGACACCGCTCTCATTGCCGCAAGCCCGAGCAACAAAAACGGCGAAAGCTTCCTTTACTGGATTGCCGCGGATACAGGCGAAATCGTAACCTACAACAGGGTTCAGTCCATAATCGTTGTTGACGATGAAGAGTACACCCCGGTTTACGGCGACGCGACAAACCTCACTCCGACACCTGCAACCAGAATCGCCGCGGTGAAGTACGACGCAGCGACAAGCAAGGTGACGTTCTTTGCAGACAGGTCAATCCCCACGGATGTCAAGCAGATTTGCCAGGCGGGTATCATCGTCACCAGGGAAGAATCTATCGGTACAGACGCTGACGCGTTCGTTATCGACGGCAGCACGGAGATCAAGAAGGGCAACGTTTCGGTACCGACCAATAACGGTATTTACACGGTCTCGATGTCAAACGTCTCGGCAGGTGATACGGTTTACGCAAGAGCATTTATCATCTACATTGACTCCGCTGATGTCATCCACTATCTCTACAGCAACATCGCAACCAACTGATCAAAACTCTCACCCTTTCGCTCCCTCGCAAGAGGGAGCGGGGGGTCAAAGGCAAAATCAAAGTCCGTTTTTATTGACACATAAAATGCATGCGGCGGGGCTTGGCTTCGCCGTATTTTTTTGCGCTGACTGGGGCAAATAAACAAAATTGGAAAATCTTAATATCTCCTTAAGATTGCCATATGTTCCTTTTTCGCTTTATACAATCGTTGTTTTATGGTATACTTTCAATGTTACATAAGCAGTTTTGTGCACAAAACCTCATCCCGGATGAGGGAAAACCGTGAAGAGAGAGTCAGAGTAATGAGAACAAAGATGACCAAACCTTTCTATGAGGTTCGCAAAATACGCGACCTCAAGGATTTGTTGCAGCAGAGCATTGACCTCTACGGCGACAAGAACGCATTTGAAATCAAAAATCAGAATAACGAGCACTATTTTATTTCATTCAAACAGTACGGTGAGGACATAAACTCGCTGGGTACGGCCCTTGTGGACTTGGGGCTTTCCGGTGAAAAAATCGGAGTTTGCGGAGACAGCTGCTATGAATGGTGCCTGAGCTACATGGCCGTTGTCAACGGTGCGGGAGTAATTGTTCCGACGGATAAGGAGCTGCTCTTTGATGACATCAACGCCATCATCAACACCTCGGACGCAAAGATGATGATTTGCGACGAACGCATTGAAAAAAAGCTTCTTGAGCATTTCGACAAAGTGCGTGAAGACGTAACCTTTGCCGTGTTCAAGAAAAAGGAAGACGATGGACGTTTCCTTTCATTTGACAAATTGCTTGAAAAAGGCAGGGCGCTGCTGAAAAAAGGCGATAAACGCTATACCGGTGTGACAATCGACCCGGAAAAGATGTGCACCCTGCTGTTCACATCAGGCACAACGGGAATGTCCAAGGGTGTTATGCTCTGCCAGCGCAACTTCTGCTTCGAGGTTGAAAACACAATGTCAGTGGTTAAAATCACCCCGAACGATTGCGGAATTTCAATGCTGCCGCTTCATCATACATATGAAAACACGATAATCCTTTTTATGGCGCTTTACAGCGGCGCAACAGTCACTTTCTGCGAGGGCTATAAATACGTTATCAAAAACATGAAGGAGTTTTCTCCCACAATTTTTGTCAGTGTGCCGCTTCTGCTCGAAAAGGTGCACACAAGAATAATCAAGGCCATTCGTGAAAAGGGCACGAGCGATAAAAAGTTTGCAGTGGGAAAACTCCTGTGCAGGCTGACAAAACCCTTAGGAATTGACATGAAGAAGCGCATTTTCGGCGAAATTCAGCAGACCTTCGGCGGACATATGCGCCTGATTATCTGCGGCGGAGCCCCGATTGACCCGAAAATCCTGGAGGACTTTGATGCCTTCGGAATTCAAATCATTTTCGGCTACGGTCTGACGGAATGCGCGCCGCTCGTTATCATCAACAACGACAGAATGCATCTTTCCGAATCAATCGGAGTGCCGCTGCCGAATGTTGAAGCAAAAATAAATTTCCCCGACCCCGAGACGGGCATCGGAGAAATCTGCGTTCGCGGCGGAATGCTCATGCTCGGGTATTACAACAACCCGGAGGCAACCGCAGAGGTTATTGACAGCGACGGCTGGTTCCATACCGGCGATCTCGGCAGGGTGGACAAAAAGGGCAGGTATTATATCTGCGGGCGCAGCAAGAACGTCATTGTCACCAAAAACGGCAAGAACATTTTCCCCGAGGAGCTGGAGTACCATATGGAAAGAGCTCTCCCGGTTGAGGAATGTCTGGTTGTCGGTGTTGAAAACGCAAAAAACGACACAATAATCAAAGCAATTGTTTACCCGAATCTTGATGAAATCAAGGAGCTTCTGGGCAAGAGCGAACTCACAAAATCCGATGTGCGCGGTGCAATCAGCGAGATTGTGGCGCAAGTCAACAAAATGCTGCCGCCGTTTAAGCGTATTTCAAAATTTGCACTCAGAGAGAACGAGTTCGTAAAGACAACAACTCAAAAAATCAAAAGGTTTGACAGAGCAAACCTGATTACCGAGGAGGACTGAGGAACGCGGCGGCCGTGAGCCGTTCCATGACGTTTCGTCGCAGTCCCGGCATGGCATCAAATCTATCCCGTAAAAAAGCAGCGATGCCGTTTCGGACTGCTCCAATTTGTGCGAGCAGTACAAAAAGCCGCTATGGTAGTAAAATTGAATTTTAAGCAACATACTGACTTCGTTTTTCGAGCGAAGTCAGTTTTTTTGCTGATTGTTGCAGAAGTCACGGGTAGTCCTTTGCAGCGGCAAAATCTCCACACCCCGGCTTCGCCGCTCCTTAACATCCCGCCGTATTTTGCTGTGATGCAATCAGGACGTGTAAGCCGACATCCGGCTCACACGCCCCGGAATCAAAAAAATTTTGCACCGTTTTTGGCGTTAACACAAAATATATAGAACTACCGCAGAAGTCATTTTAGTTAAGGTTATACCCTAAAATATCGCAGCTTATCTCCACACATTCTTCGCTTTTAAAGCAAGCTTCTTATTTTGCGGCTACACTTTAGATTTTTATTGACTATTTCAATAAAATATTTATGAACAAGAGAATCTTTGGTGAGTTCCGGATGAAAAGCGGTAACCAACTGATTTTTCTGCTGTGCTGCAACAATTTTGCCATCAACAACTGCCAATACTTTCGTATCGTTGAAGACCTGTTGTATATATGGAGCACGAATGAATGTCATTGGAATTTCACCGATTCCTTTAAACAGTTCAATCGTTTCAAAACTTCCCAACTGTCTTCCGTAAGCATTCCTTACTGCCTTAAAATCCATTGTGCCGAAATGACAACCACTGTCATTTGAAATCTCTTTTGCTAAGAGTAAAAGACCTGCACAAGTTCCAAAAACGGGAAGTCCATTTTGAATCATCTCTTTAAGCGGTTCAAAAAGCATCAACTCACGAAGAAGTTTACCTTGCACAGTGCTTTCTCCGCCGGGAATAATCAGTCCGTCAAAAGGCTTTTCTATATCTGAGGAACAGCGTATTTCAAAGGAGTCAACTCCAAGTGCAGAAAGCATTTGTTCGTGTTCTATAAATGCTCCTTGCAGAGCAAGTACCCCTATCCGCATTACTTCCCTCTCTCCGCCATTAAGATTTCAATTTCTTGTTCGTTAATACCTACCATAGCTTCACCCAAGTCCTCGGAAAGCTCAGCAAGCATCTTGGCATCGTTAAAATTCGTTACTGCCTTTACAATGGCTGCTGCTCGTTTTTCGGGATTACCGGACTTAAAAATACCGGAGCCTACAAAAACACCTTCTGCACCCAATTGCATCATCAGAGCTGCATCTGCCGGAGTTGCGACACCGCCTGCGGCAAAATTGACAACGGGCAGTTTTTTATTTGCGTGTACATATTCAACCAAATCGTAAGGCACATGCAATTCCTTTGCAGCATCGTACAATTCATCCTTTTTCATAGCACCTATACGCCTTATTTCAGACTGCATCATACGCATATGTCGAACAGCTTGCACCACATCCCCCGTACCCGGCTCGCCTTTCGTCCTAATCATTGCGGCACCTTCGTTGATACGGCGAAGTGCTTCACCCAAATCTTTTGCTCCGCATACAAAGGGAACATCAAATGAATTTTTATCGATATGATATTTATCATCTGCAGGAGATAGCACTTCGCTTTCATCGATATAGTCAATTTCGATTGCCTGCAAAATCTGCGCTTCTGCAAAGTGACCGATACGGCATTTTGCCATAACAGGAATAGATACTGCATTTTGAATGCCTTTTATCATCTTTGGGTCGCTCATTCTCGACACACCACCCGCAGCACGAATATCGGCAGGAATGCGTTCCAATGCCATAACCGCACACGCTCCGGCAGCCTCTGCAATTATTGCCTGTTCCGGTGTGGTAACATCCATAATGACACCACCCTTTAACATTTGCGCAAGATTCTTGTTTAGCTCTGCTCGTTTATTGCCCATATAATTATTCCTCCTTAACTGAACTTTGAGGATATTATAGGCATTTCTGAATATATATAAATAATCAAAACGGTACTATTTCATATAACCAGAATGTATCATTTTCCTTTTCTCACGACGCATCTTATTTATTTGGCGTTCAAATTCTCCATTGTCTAATAGTTCAGATAAAACATATTGTTCAAATACAGAAACCGTACAAGAGTAGAATCCGAGTTTTTCATTAAACTGCTTTACGATGTCTTTGGGTAAAACCATATATCCGATACGTAAGGAAGAAGAAATTGTATGCGAAAATGTGTTTATGTAGATAACCTTATCTTCTTCCGATAAGGAGAAAACAGTTTCTTCATTTTTCTTTGATACTGTCAACTCGGAATCATAGTTGTCTTCAATTAGGATTCCGTTTCTTTCATTTATCCATTTCAAATACTCTCTGCGTTTTGAAGCATCTGCTGTGACAAGACTCGGATAACTGTTATAGGGTGTTACGTGAAGAACCTTTGCCTTACTTCTATGAAGCTGACTGCTTTTAATACCTGTTCTTCCCATATCAAGCATATCGCAAGAAACACCGTGTGCTTCATATACTTGACGGATTTTAGAATAAGACGGATTTTCCAAAGCATATATCTGTTCATTACCCAACAACTGCACAATAAGTCCGTAAAGATATTCGGCTCCCGCCCCAATGATAATTTGTTCAGGGTCGGCCTTGATACCAACTGTTCTGTTCAAATATTTGCTTATGGCTTTTCTTAATTGGATGCACCCTTTGTTTTCGGCTTTGCAAAAAATTTTTTCTCCATAATCTAATATAACTTTTCGCATAGTTTTTGAGAGAATAGAAAACGGAAACAAGCCTTTTTCAACGTTTTGGCGTTGAGTAAAATAATCTCCGAAATCGTCATCCTCTTTGTCCTGTGCGTGAGATAAAAAGTCGCTTTCTTTGTAGATAATGATATACCCACTTCGTTGTTTCGCTTCTGCGTACCCCTCGTCACAGAGCAAAGCATAAGTATGTTCAACAGTTATTACACTCATTCCTATCTCTTCCGCAAGAATTCTTTTGGAGGGGAGCTTTTGACCGTATAAATACGCACCGGACTCTATATCTTTCCGTATCTGATAATACAGTTGTAAATATGCAGGTATCTTATTATCCTTTTCAATCGTATATTTCATTATAATCGGTATTTTCCTTTCTTGATAATTACCTAATTGACTGTCGAAAATTTTTGCAGTTTACGGTGCGGAAATATACTCTGACATTGCCCGATTACGCTCCTTCGGCATTATTCTGATATCACTATATACGGATAGCTGAATAATTGCAATGGATAGAATATGAATTATCTAGGTTAATTTGTCAGAATTCTCTGGGCATAAAAAATACCTCCTATGGCAGTTTCTTTCGTTCTACCATAGGAGGTTCATTTTTTCACTGTCCGTTTTTACCGGACTTGTTCATTTTCGGCAGCGCTGCTCGCTTTTTTGTTCAACTTATTTAACTCTGTTCATAACGTCCTCGAACACGTTTGCGATTGTTTCGTTCGTCAGATAGCCCAACGAGTTTGTCTCGTGATAATGGCTGCGGTCAAAAACATCGCGTCCGTTTGAAATATAAGGCTGCGTTGCATGAAGCACAAAATCGTTCGGAACAACGCAATAGCCCGTCATGTCATTCGTCACGCCGAACACCAGCAGCTCGCTGTCGCCGGCAATGTCAATCAGGGGCTTCGGGTTTATCTCAGGACCCTTGCCGGTTGCGGACAGCTCCGCAGGCATTGCACCGCCGTATACAACCTCCGGGAAGCACTCGCCCGGCAGGAGCAGAATCTGCAATGAGCCGAGACGGATGTATGTAAGCTCGGTTTTCAGCGCAAGCCCGAGGTCGCCCTTGTCATCCGGATACCGTTGTGTGCTCATGATTTTGAACGCGCCGAGCATGGCAAGCAGGCCGTTGTCAACGGGCGAATAATATTTCTGTGCGAGCACGGTTATCTCGGGGGCAAGCTCCCTGTCATTGTCGATTGAGAGCGCCGCCGCCGCGAGGGCCTCGCCCTGGAGTCTTGTGCGCTCGGGCTTATCCTCGCAGAACATTCCGGGGTCAACAGCTCCGATTGCACCGACTCCGAACAGCACATTGACGGGCTGTTCCCTGTTTATTGCAGTGCGCAGATAATAGGGATAATCCGCGCTGCAATCGTGGTTTGCACCACCCAAGGTGTTCGGATGCGCGGCAAAATTGAGGAACCATGTTTCCTGCGAGCTGTCGTCGGGGACGAAGCGCAGCCTTGTGAGCACATCGTGAAGAATCACCGGCTCGCGCTTGTCATACTGCGCCTCCGGCACGTGAACCGTTCCGCAAAAGAGCTTGCCGGGTTTTCTGCTTTCATATGCCTCGCGGCACACCTGAGCAAGAGAATCGAGCAGCAGCTTCATGTATTCAGGGTCCTTGCCGCTTTTGAGCTTTGTAAGCTGACCCCAATAGCCCACGGTGTCAAAGCCCGCGTGGCTGTGCGTGCAGCAGATGTTTACGCTCCTGCACCCCGTCTGCGCGCAGAAATCCTTCAGCGAGTCACGCACAACCGTGACCTCGACATTTGTCAGTCCGATTACGTCCGCACTGCACATGATTATGCCACCGTCGCCCGTGCCGATCCACATTGCGCTGACGGTTACGGGGTCATGAATTCTGTCGATTGTTTTGTTCATGCCGTGGCCGGCAATCCAGTAGCTTTTCGCATGGATATCGGCGGGCATAACCTCCTTAACAGAATAGCCGCATGCATAGCCGTCACCGCTGAGCTTTTCCGGTTCTGCGGCGGGAACCGGTTCGGCCTTGACGTTTTTAAATAGTTTTTTTGCATTGTGGCGGGAAATGCCGCGCACTGCTTTTGCCGCGAATTCGTTGAAACCCATTTTATCAATTCCTTTCAGTCAGGCAATCAATTAACCGAAAATCGGCTTGAACTGCTTGACAATAAGACTCCTCAGAATGTTGAACAGCGATTTGAAAATGATGATTATTGACTTTCCGAACGAATCGTTCCAACGCTCTGTTGTGTTGTAATTCTCCTGCGTCATCGGATAAATCTGTGAATCAGCCTCGTTGTATACAAGAAACTGCGGATAACGTGCATTGTCGTCAACCGTCATCCGGCCTTCGCTGTTGACAATCTCCTCAATCAGCGTGTTGACGCAGTCGGGGAAGGCGGTGTGGCGGAGATTTTTGATAATCCACGTAGAGTCCGGAAAGAGGCAGGTGGACGCATCAACCTGTTTGTCGAGAGATATGTATTTCGCATTGGCGGCCGCAAGATATTCATCACTCAGGGTGCCGTCAATTTTTGAAGCAGATGCTCCGAGGGATGCATTTTTGAGTGTAATAATATCATCGCCCACGTCATCGCACTCTTCAAACACGGGCACAATCTGGTGGCCGTATTTTGCAAGAATGCCGATTTTCATCCCGCCGTCAGCCATTGCCTTGAGCTTGGCGTGAAGCGGCGCCTGAACGAAGTTATGATAATAGTCAATTTTTGAAATCAGGCCGCTGTATTCGTTTTTGTCCGTGCCGTAGAACACAACGTCCTTTGCCTCTTCAAACTCGTCTGTGTTGACCATACTCCAATAGGACGGAAATGAGCCGTAACAACCGCGCAGGACGGGAGGATTGATTTTCAGATAAATGTCGGGATACACATTGTTCACCGACCACGCGAGAAAATCAAGCCCGTAGGTTTCGTTGGCAAGATTAATGAACGCGCGGAGCAGCTCATCAACATAGTTGTCGCCGGTAAGACTGATATCGTCAACATATCGGTCAACTGAATCGCTGTCAATCCACATCTCACCTGTGAAGGGCTTGCTGCAGGAAATTACACCGTCTACCGAGGCGCTGTAAAGAATCGTGGTGTCGATGCTGCCGCTGCCGTATTTGCAAAGGTAGGCGCTCACAATCGCCGCACCGAGGCATCGCCCGGACAATCCGACTTTTTCACAGTGAGTGACCGCCTTCACATCTTCAATATACCGGGCAAGCTCATCGGCAATAACAAGAGGGTCAAGCCGCCAATCGTACTGAAAAAGGTAATCTGTAACATTGTATTTTCCGTCAACTGCCGTGTCTGTAAGCGTCTCACGGTCCCATGTCCAGCCGACTCCGCTGCCGTCGGACGCGTCACCGTTTTTGTCAAGACGTATTTCGTCAAACAGAGGCACAACAATGTCGTAAACAGCCTTGCAGAACTCATCCCATTTCTGTGTGACGACTGCTTTTGCAAAAACGGGAAGATATTTTTTTGCCATATCGGCGATGTAGTTTTCGGGAATGCTCAGAGGAAAAATCAGCTTGCTGCTGTAGTCCCCCTTGACGGCGTGGAGATGCTGCCCCTGACCCTCAACATAAACCACGGGAATGTTGCTGCCTGTTGCGGAAGCTCCTACGAAGCAGGGAGCAAGAACAAGAATAACGGTTGAAAGTGCAATAAAAAGTGAAAGCAATTTCTTTGCTCTTATTCTCATTAAGGTCTCCTCCGGATTTTCCGATTGAATTTCAGAAAATATTAATTAAGGATCAGAGCTTAACCGGCAGGTCTGTTTCGGTTTCGACATGGGAGAAGAAAAATTTCTCTCTTTCCGGAGTGTTAATGACCGTAACCGGCTTTATCTGATTGAGAACAACACCCTTTTCCCGAAGCAGTTCTTTGTATTCCCAATATGTCTTGCTTTTCAGGAAAAGAACCTCGGGTCTGTTGAGCATACCCCAGCGTCTGTATTTAAAATATTTTTCATTGACGTCCTTAAGGTTTTTGTCAAGAATTTCAATGCACTTCTGCCTGTCTTCCTCCGAAACGGGAGTGGTTGCCTCGGCAAGCATACAGTAGCGGGGAGGGGCGGTTGAAAAGTCTGCATAGAAGCTGTGGCCGACAAGCTCCAGCCCCATTTCCTTTGCCGTTTCGGCGGCTGACCAGTCCACCATCTGCGTAGTTGTCTTTTCGTTTGCAATGTTCATGCTCAGGTTGAGCCTGTAAAGAAACTCGATTTCGGGGGTGTTGTTGTACATCCTTGTGACCCTGACAACATCCTCCAAACGGTATCTGTAAAGTCCGGAAAAGTTTGAGACAACCATCTCATACTTCTTGCCGATTTCAAGCTCGGTGAGAAGAAGCGGCTTTTCGTTTGCTTCGTCGGACGCACCCTCATCGTCAACGGGAAGGAACTCAAAGAACAGATATTTCGGCAGCAGCACACCGTCATTCACATCCAGCTCGGTCGCCATTGCGAAAAAGCCCTCTGCGGCGGCATAGCCCATGTTGTGAATCGGCACATCCTCACCGATTGACCTTCTCAGCCTGCTGACATAAACGGCAAGCGTCGAGCCGACCATTCCGTAAGCCCAGGTCAGCTTCGGCCAGATTCTCGGCGCAATCGGAATGTCAAAGCCCTTTTCGAATTCCGCGCGCAGCTCGGCGGCTCTTTCGGGGTTGGGCTTGAACTTTTTCTCGTAATCGCGGCGAAGCTCCGGCGTGATCTTTATGTTGGGGTTGATGATGCCCTTTTCGATGTCATCGCAGAGCATCTCCCAGTTTTCTTCAAGATAATCAAACATCGTTGTCAGCAGGGTGACAACCAGCGAGCCGAGATAGCTCACGTTTTTCTTTTCAAGTGCGAATCGCAGCTGAAGATAGGAAATGTCGAGCTTATCCTCATGCTCCGGATAGAGCAGAGATGTCGGTGAGGTGCAGAAGAACTGCGTTATCATTTTAAGATAAGTCAGCGGAACCTGCCCCGCACCGTTGCACTGCTTTCCGTCTTCGAGCTTATGGCCGGTGAGGACGAGCACGAGTGGGCCGTACTGCGCCGGGAGACGCTTGCCCTTGACCTTTTTCAAATAATGCGCCGCCGTTGCAACGGAGCAGGAAAAGCCGACGCACTGCATATTCCAGAGGTCAACAATTGATTTCGGAAGAATCTTCGGCTTGCCGACGCTGCCGGACGACGAGCAATAGCGGATGTTCGGCCCGGTGAACATAAGATTTTTCTCTTTGTTCTGAATCATGCGCTCAACATAGGGCTCGTAATCCGCATATGTACTCAGCGGAACCTTCTCCTGATATTCCTGAATAGTCTTTATATCCTTGAAGCCGTATTTTCTGCCGTATTCGCTCGTTTTGTTTCTGCCGAGGATTTTTTTGAGAGTTTTCTCCTGTGTTTTCAACGGCTTTTTTGTGTGACGGTTGATTGCCCAAAGCGACACGTCGCCCAGGAACACGCCGAAATCTGAAAATGGCATAAGCTGACTCCTTAAAATTTTGTAATCAGTCTGTTAAAATTATGTGAATAATTATTATAATCATAGCATATAACGTATGATATTGTCAAGTTTTTGGAAAAATGTACACTCTTTCACGAAATTTTATAAACTTCAGAGAACATTAAAATATACGCACTTTTCAAAGCAAACATTCTGAAGG
>CAZIMM010000009.1:44275-46358 GCA_964540415.1 uncultured Eubacteriales bacterium | reverse complement strand
TTGAAAGACCAAGACTTACTTTCGAAGCTTATGGCAGAGGAAATTCTCGAACCCGGTAACTCATCCCAATGGAATTTGGAAGAAACCGGAGAAACACGAACCACTTTTTCAAAAAAAGCCACGGCAACCAAAGCAGCGGCAGAAGAAAAGCCGCATGACAGCGACACCGACAACAGCGAAGCATAATCGTTGCCCGGGCAAACCACGTTTAACTTGATCTCAGCACTTTTGGAGGTATTCATTGATGAAAAAGAGGGTATCCGTAAGGGTTATAGTGTTGCTGCTTTCTGCAGCTCTTTTGGTGTCCTCAACGGGAGTTTATAACCTCTCTGCATACGCAACCGCTCCGAATGAAGCTGTTACCTCCACAGCTTCGTCCGACGCTCATTCCGACTCGGATGGTGTTACAACGGTTGTTGTCGACGGCGGTATCCTTTCCGACAATTCAGCAGGCGGGTTTGAACTGAACGTTTCACCTCAGACATGGCTCGGAAGCGGAACAATCGGCGATCCTTATCAGGTATCCGACCTCAATCATTTCCTTGATATGCAGCGTCTGATTGCATTGGGAACCGGCAACAATCATTTCAAATTAACTTCCGACATCAACCTGAGCACAGTCACCGGAAGCGATATTCTTTCCGCAGCAGGTACAGGCTGCAGCTATCTTGTCAGCGCAACGCTCGGAATGCCGAGTTCGGGAACATATTTCTTCACACTCGACGGCAGAAACACCGAGGAGGGAACAAACTACACAATCTCCAATGGCTCATTTGCCATCAACTCATATGAAAACTTCGGTATCTTCGGTTATCTCAACAGAAATTCAAAAATATCTAATATTAATTTCAAAACCCTTTCTTTTTCTTCAACATTCAATACCGGCAAGGCATACGGCTTGATTGCTTACCGTAACGACGGTGAAATCAGCAGTTGCAGTTTTTCCGGCATGTCCCTGACCTCCTCGTCTACAAACAACGACGTGTCCACCGTAACCAGCGGTACACCTGTATATAACGGTATCGGTGTTCTTGTCAGTGACAACGGACCTTCCGGCCTGATTGACAACTGTACGCTTGAAAACGTCACGGTCAGCGCGAGCGGCGGACGTTCCTACATCGGCGGTGTTGCCGCGCAGAACAGAGGAATTATCCGCGACACGGTTTTAACCGATGTAAAAATTACCGGCAGCCAGAATGTAAACTATATCGGCGGCATTGCCGGGCGCAACGTTTATTCGGCAGCGGCTTCCGGAAGCGACACCGGTTCAATAACCGGCTGCAAGGTTGACCTTGTCGGTGCGGACACTGTAACCAAGCGTTATGCCAATCTTGCTGAGGGCAATTATATCGGCGGTGCTGTCGGCATTAATGAGGCGTATATTGATCAAACAGCGGTTATCGGCAGCGTTGACTCGCAGACTTCGTCAAGCGTGTCAACCTGTAACCTTTACGCTCACACTTATTCAACCGGAAGGATATTCGGCGGAATTGCGGCTCTGAACGCCGGCTCTGTCAATGAGTGCAGTGTCGTTAACCTCGGCGTATACGCGGGCGGCGGATTTGACAACGTCATCTTCGGCGGTCTGGCGGGAGTTTTCGATGACAGCTCCAATTTGACAGCCGTCATCAGTTCAAGTTTTGCATCCGGTTCTCTTTCATACCATTCGGATACACTCAGCCGTGTAAAGTATACCGGCGGAGCAATCGGTAAATTTGACGATTCGGTTAACCAAAGCAGCACCTCTCTGCGCATTTCCGACTGTTATGTTCTGTTCAAAACAACTGACACCAACGCTGCTTACAGAGGCGCGGTGGTCGGTTTCGGCGGAAATTCGACGATTGTAACCAACTGTTACTGGTCGGACGAAGTGAGCGGCAGAGCTTCTGCTTATTTTAATATTGATGATGACGGATTCCTCACCAACGTGTGTTCGGTTTCCGGCAGGCTTGAAAGCGCAAAGCGCATTCTCACCACAGCACGCAACGCTAATGTCACCGTTCCGCTTTCTTCGTTTACCCATACATGGGGCGGCGCAACATTCTCTGTCCCGGATTATACAACATTTGCAAGGGTTGACACA